>WAPZ01000581.1 GCA_015520535.1 Candidatus Heimdallarchaeota archaeon | reverse complement strand
GTCATATACACCGGAATAATCGGTACCGTCCTGTAAGTGAATCCAGTTTTTGCCCATGATATTATCATTGTATTTTACTACCTGCCCTTTTAGCTTCACCTTTTTTCCTTCCAGTTTTTCTTTATTTTCAAGCAATTCCGCAATGGTTATCCCTCCGGCATCAGGTTTTATTTTCGTGGTTACACGCCCGGATTTCAGCTTATGTGGGTCAGATTGCATGGAATTTTGGGCAATATTTTGTGTTTTGCCAGCATCACCAGTCACGGCCTCGGCGCTTTCAACACCTCCAATAAACCATATCACATCAAAAGTCCTGTTTAATTCCTGACTTTTGAAATCCCTCATTTCTATACCTTGCTTATAATAATACTCGTCCCCAGCTTTAGCTTCAGTTTTTGGTAAGGCCACCCATGTTTTTTCCCCTTTCACCTCGCCAAACAGGTATGTATAGTTGGTTGTCTGCAATACTTCTTCTACGATTATTTTGCGAATATTCATTTGGGCATGAGAAGGATTTTGCGCGAATAGATTGTGATTATTAAAAATAAAAATAGCGCTAACGGTCAGAATAAGTTTCATGTCTAATTATATTGATAAGGTTATTCAAAATACGCCAACTTATTTTGAATAAACTATGACAAAAATCAATAAACTGAACAAGTTTCATTGAAATACCTTAAATAAGGTGCTATTTAGAACAGAATTCTTACAGGAAAACAAGAATAATAAGAAAGTGTCTCTTTCAATATTCAATTAATACAACCGGAGCAGACCAGATCCATGAACCAGTTTTAAATTTCCATACTTCCCTGCCATTCTGGATTTTCAGGCTATAAATAAAACCATCTAATGACCCAAAAAATACTCTTTCTTCAGCAACAGTCGATTGAGCTATAACTTTATCACCGGTTTTGAATTTCCATAATTCATTCCCTGTTAAGATATCGACACAATAGATATGATCATCCCAACTGCCAAATAAAACTTTTCTCTCATAAATGGTCAAATCTGAGGAAATAATGCCTCCGGTCTTGAAATTCCATACTTGATTTCCATCCTCCAAACCAACACAGTATAAATGATGGTCAGCCGATCCGAACAATACAACATTATCGGTAGCGACAGGCCGAGCCCAAATCGCATGATTGGTTTTATATTTCCAAACCAACTCACCGGTACCGGCCTCCAGGCAATACAGATTCTTATCTTTCGAGCCAAAAAGTAATTTGCCTTCCTTAATAGAAGGGTTAGAAGATATCCAGCCATTGGCCTTATATGTCCAGATTTTTTCGCCACTTGACAAACTCACACAATAAAACGTACTGTCATTGGAGCCAAAATAAACTCGATTGTCATAAATGACAGGGCTTGAGTAAACTGCACCTCCGGTTTCCACCCGCCAATTTTCAAATCCCGTATTTAAATCAATGCAATATAGGTTTTGATCAACAGAACCAAATACAACATTACTTCCTGATATTGCAGGAATGGAGTGAATCCAGTCATTTGCTTTATATTTCCATTGCATTTGGCCAAAAGTCACATCAAAGCAATATAAATTCCCGTCTTTCGAGCCAAACAGCAGTTTGTCTCCTGATATCACAGGATTTGAAGTAATAGCATCGCCGGCTTTAAATTGCCATAATAATTTCCCTGAATTTTTATCAACGCAATAAAGATTATTATCCCAACTCCCAAAAAACATTTTGTCATACACTACAAGCGCTATGGATGCTACTTCTCCCCTTGTTTCTTTAAACCACAAAATATTTCCTGTTTTTTCATCCGCACAATAGAGGTTGTTATCCGCTGAGCCAAAGAATAATTTCCCATGAGCTACCCTGGGTTTTGAGCGTACCCAGCCCTCAGTGCTAACTTTCCATATTATTTCACCCGAATTAATATTAAGGCAATACATAAATTTGTCTCTAGAGCCGAAATATACTTGCTCGTTATTAATAGTCGGACTCGACCATATCCAACCCAAGGTCTGAAATTTCCATATCTCCAGTCCCGTATTTATATCCACACAATAGAGGTAGTTGTCTTTACAACCAAAAATCACCTTTTCATCTTTAACTTCAGGGGTAGAGTAAATCCATCCACCGGCCTGAAATTTCCATAATTGCCGGCCGCTATGAATATCGATACAATATAGATTATTGTCTCGTGAGCCCATTAAAAGTTTGTCGCCTTCAACAGCAAGGCTTGAATGAGCCCAATCTCCTGACTTAAAAGTCCATAGGAGTTTACCAGTCGCGAGATCCAGTGAATAAAGATTTTTATCCTTTGAGGAAACAAACACCATACCCGATGAAACTACCGGACTTGAATAGACCCAACCCCCTGTCTCAAATTCCCATAATTTTTGCCCTGTTTTCAGATCAAGACAATACACGAACTTGTCCTTCGAACCAAATATAACTTTCCCCTCCTCTACGGCCGGGCTTGAATAGACCCAATCATCTGCCTGAAACTTCCACAGTTTCTCACCACTCCCAAAATCAAGGCAATACAGATAATGATCTGATGAACCAAATACAACCTTCCCCTCCGATATCGCCGGCGTTGAATAGATCCATCCTCCTGTCTTAAACTTCCATACATCTTCACCGGTTGTGAGATTTACACAATATATATTTTTATCATACGAACTGAATACTACCTGCCCTTCAAATGAGTCATAGCTATTTATTGGTATAGTAGCAGAATTATTTTCGGATCTAAACTTACCTTTTGAATTATAACTCCTTGACAAGGATGTCTTCAACACTGATTTTGAAGAGTGCATTCCACCTTGAATTGAAATGATTCCATGTTCTGCTGCAGTGTCATTATTAATTATCAAACTGCTACTACCTACTGTTAACCACCAGGAAAAGAGAAATAAAAAAATATAAAATATATGACGGATCATCCCTAAAAAAAGCATTTCACATGTTGCATAATAAATACAGGAAATACAAATATATTTTCATGTAAACCAAAAGTTCCTGAGCACCTGCAATCAAGATTGCACTTCCTTATTTATTATTAATTCCTGAAAAGTAAGAATAGTGATGATTGAATTAGAAAAAAAATGAATCTATAATAAAAATTGGATTGTATGAGATTTTGGTGAAATTATCTGAAAATCGAGTAGGAGGAAAATAAAATAGTTTTCTTCCTATTTTATTTTCCGACCTCTCACACCACCGTACGTACGGTTCCGTATACGGCGGTTCCTTAGTCCACCCTCACTTTGAGATAATAATCCTCTAATG
>WAPZ01000580.1 GCA_015520535.1 Candidatus Heimdallarchaeota archaeon | reverse complement strand
CTATAATGCTTTTTAAGATAGGCATTTATTTGTGAGGCGCCAAAACCAATTGTAAATGCCCGTATCGTGAAAAAGATTCCACTATTATCTACAAAATAAAGCGCTACTTTATTTTCTAATGGCTCATAGCCGGCTACTAAAAGTTCAGCACCCAATATCCGTAATTCACCCATCAATACATGTTGTGCCATTAAGTCAGCCAGTTTTCGGGTTAATTCCTTAGAACCAATCCGATTTCCATAAACTACACGATTTCGTTCAGCAATCGTGCGTGCCTGTGACGTCAAATAATTTCCGTCCGTGACAAGTCCCGCTGGTAGAAGATAAAGTCCTTTGTCTATATATTTAATTCTTCGTGGGAGTTCAATTAATGTATCAATGTAGTGCACAGCCGCAAGTAAAATTCTTTTCTGATCCAAAAGTAAGCCTACACCAGTTGCTCCTTTTTTACACGCCTTTTTAGCATACATAAGTTGTAATAAATCTCCATGGGGGCTCCATAGTAGTGTGGTTCTGTCGTATACCGCGTGATTTAATAACACGCCTTTTATCTTTCTTACTAGGTGTGCTGTTGTTCGCATCCAATGCACAACCCGAAAATATAATCCTATCAACTACGCGTTAGTAGCTAGTTGATTTAAGTCTATTGGTATGAGAACTTTATCTATTTTGGGGTTTACTTATGAAATAAAGCCTTTGGTTGGAAATATTTGTGTACTTGAGTCATGTTTATTTTTAGTTCGGCTGAATTTTTCGTTTTGACCATTTATTTGAGTTTTTAGGAGTTAAAGCCAATGTTTTCAGAGATTAACTCCATGACAAATTAGAAAAATTTTTGAATATGAGGGAACGGAATGTCATACTAAAGAAAAAAGAGATGTTCATGGAGGATACAATCTCATGATTAGATTAATGAGCCGAAATTTAGAAACAATTCGTCCCGTCGGCAATGAAACATTACAAGACTTACTCAATCGACATACAAAGCCGGGTAAACTTTACAAAAAAGAAGATCACCTCATTCGCTGTTTTTCATGTGCATTGCGCTGCAAAATTAAAGATGGGAAGCAGGGAGTATGCCGTGTGAGATTTGTAAAAGACGGTGTATTATATGTTCCGTGGGGATATGTAGCGGGGGTTCAAGTCGATCCAATTGAAAAAAAACCCTTTTTCCACGTTTTACCAGGTAGCGATGCGTTAAGTTGGGGAATGTTAGGCTGTGACATGCACTGCAGTTATTGCCAAAATTGGCTGACCTCTCAAACGCTTAGAGACGCTGCCGCCGGTACGTTACCACTTAAAGCCACACCCGAAGATCTAGTTTCGTTGGCTTTGGAGTCTAATAGTCCAACTTTGGTTTCTACATATAATGAACCACTGATTACCAGCGAATGGAATTACGACGTTTTTAAATTGGGAAAAGAAAAGGGGTTATATGCGGGATATGTCAGTAATGGTAATGCCACTGAAGAAGTGCTTGATTTTCTGCGTCCGGTTCTGGACTTTTATAAAATCGACCTTAAAACCTTTAATGACCGAAATTATCGCGCCTTAGGAACAACGATTGATAAAGTCCTTCAAGGCATTCAAATGGTGAAAGAAAAGGGTTTTTGGTTAGAAGTTGTCACCTTGGTCGTACCTGGTTTTAATGACTCAGAAGAAGAACTTCGAAAGATGGCACGGTTCTTAGCTGACGTGAGTCCAGAAATTCCATGGCATGTCACGGCATTTCATCCAGATTATAAAATGACAGATCGTTCATATACACCTACAAAAACATTAATAAAAGCCGCAGAAATTGGAAAACAAGAAGGTTTGTTATTTGTGTACGCAGGCAATATTCCCGGTGGCGTAGGAAAATATGAAAACACCTACTGTCCTTATTGTAACACGCTACTTGTCGAACGCTACGGCTTTTACATTAAGAAAAACCGAATTGAACCACCCGGACGCTGCCCCAACTGCAAGAAAACCATACCTGGCAGATGGTTTCGTCAATAACCAGGCTTGTTCGCAATTTCCATAATGAAAATTTAAAGAAAGAAGAACACATTGGCTTATTGAGACTATTTTACCTTTTCCCTTTATTTACTGATATTTAATTCAACCATATGGGACGAAATATGGTCACTTTAACTCATAAGAAATGGATTGTATTTGATATAGATGGGACTCTCATTCATTATTATACCAATGAACAAGAATTTAAAAGACTCTTGAAAAAAGCCATCTCCAATACGTTATCTTTCCTTCAAACTGCTGGATTTCGTAACATATCTAAAATTGGTTTATGGGAGAGAGTCGAAAGTGAAAACCGAGAACAGCTTACCGGAGAAGTTCGACTCCTTGAAAACCGTCTACAACATGTTTTTCAACTCGATCCAAAACTCTTAACACCTTCATTTCAATTTCAATTAGCAAAACAATTTTTACAGCCCTTTTTTACTCAATCAAGACTCTATAGTGAAGTCCAATCCGTTCTTTCTACTCTAAAACAACGAAAATTTACCTTAGCCATCCTTGCCAATACACTTTGGGATAGTCCGACTGAATTATGGAAGCAAGAATTACAACGATACGAAATCAGCCATTATTTCGAACACATGTTTTTTGCACGTGATATCGGCTGGCGGAAACCCGCCGCAAAAATTTTCGAGCATCTCATGAATGAACTTGCGGTGACACCAGAAGAAATCTTAGTTGTGGGTGATGACCCACGAGAAGACATCATTGGTGCCAATAAAGTCGGCATTGACGCCGTATTAGTCGATCGACATAATCAATATCAGCACATGACAGATTACGTCATAACAAACCTTCGACAACTACTTGTCTAGTGCAAAATATTATAT
>WAPZ01000579.1 GCA_015520535.1 Candidatus Heimdallarchaeota archaeon | reverse complement strand
GAAAGTGCACTGCGGTATTGATCTCTTGGTCGGGCAAAGAAGCCCTAGTCAGCCGCCTCCATACCCTCAAATTTCTCCACCGCGAAGAACTCCGCATCAGCAATCTGCTGCCCGCCTATTGCCGGAAACACCATGCCTCAGATGAGCCCTCCAGCATTTGTGCCCAACATTCACCCGGGTGGCGAGAAACAGCGATTCCGGAACACATTATCCGGAAGGCAACACTATTTTTAGCAATTGAACGGGTTTTTAATCACTTTCCTCCGATGAGGCAGCGGTGATCCCAGCTCCAAGCTGCGAATCATATATAGGATGCCGGGCCGGTGATCTAAATTTTTTATATTATGGCGCCTTTGAGGAGTATTAAATAGTCGATCCTTAAAAATAGCTCAAAGGCATACAATTCAACATTTTATGTTGGTAAAATGAGGTATTTATATGCCTTAAATTGCAAGAAAAAGCGTGTATTTGTATCAAAACCTTGCAATTGTGGTAGGAAAAACAGACAAGAGAAAACAACGGGATTTATTTCGTCCTTTATTGCTTGATTTTATCGATCACCGTCACGAGCTGGTGCTTTTAGCCGATAAAATAGACTGGGGCTATTTTGAAAAAGAATTATCTCCGTTCTATTCAAGCAAAGGACGTCCGTCCATGCCAATACGCTTGATGGTAGGCTGTTTAATGTTAAAACGGATTTACAATTTAGGCGATGAAACCTTGGCAAAAGCATGGATTAGAGATCCTTATATGCAGTACTTCTGCGGGATGAATTATTTCGAACATAAATTTCCGTGTGATCCGAGTGATTTTGTGCACTTCCGCAAGCGAATAGGGGAAAAAGGAGTAGAGAAGATATTTGCCTATTCGGTGCTTATTCATGGAGAAAAAGCCCGGGAAAAGCAAGTTTTATCGGACACAACGGTACAGGAGAATAACACTACATTTCCCACGGATGCGAAATTGGCAAAGAAAGTAATTGATAAATGCAACAGCATTGCTCAATCAGAAGGGATAAAGCAGAGACAAAGCTATGTCCGTACGAGCAAACAATTACTAAGAGACAGTTACAACCCGAAACATCCGAAGAGAGCTAAAAAAGCAAAAAGAGCCGGCCAAAAGCTTAAAACGATAGCCGGCAGACTTATAAGGGAATTAGAAAGGGAGCTATCTGCTGAGCGATTGACGGGCTATAGGGAAGATTTAGACCTTTATAAGAAAATCATAGAACAAAAACGCAATGACAAGAATAAGATTTACAGCATCCACAAACCGTTTACCTCATGCATAGCCAAAGGGAAGGCACACAAGCAATATGAGTTTGGAAACAAAGTGGCACTGATGACAACAGCTAAAACACTCATCATAACCGCAATCAAAGCTTTTGAAGGAAATCCACATGACAGCAAAACCATAGAACCCCTTATAGAACAAGTAAAAGAAAATGAATTACCTGTACCCGGTGAGATAGTTTATGACCGAGGCGGTAGAGGAAAAAAACAAATACAAGACACGATTATTTCTACTCCGGATAGCAGAACATTGAAGCGCGACACAGCGTATCAGCGAAAGAAAAAGCGAAAGAAGTTCAGACGCAGAGCTGCCATAGAGCCTCTTATCGGACATCTAAAAACAGACTTTAGGATGGAACAGAATTATCTTCACGGTGCGGCTTCGCCTCAAATCAATGCATTTTTAGCAGCAACGGGATGGAATTTAAAGAGAATAATGGCTGAACTGAAAGAAGAAGTTATTTCTTTGCTCAATCTTTTCTTTCAATTACTAAAACCTAAAATCTTAAAATGCTTTTGTTAAGGATCGACTAATTATAAAATGTTTCCAGAAACCGCTTAATATTGATGAGATAAGTGAATCTATCGATCAATCAATTAACAAAGAATGATCGGAAGCTCTACCTCTTAGTATTTTAGTTCATTGACACTCATTTGCCGGAGGGTAATTTATTGAGGAGAAGAAGTCGTACTCCCCATGTAGTGCCCGGATCTATTACTGTTGTCCTCGCCTTACAATAAACGGCCATTATGCACATAATCCGCATCAGGCT
>WAPZ01000578.1 GCA_015520535.1 Candidatus Heimdallarchaeota archaeon | reverse complement strand
CACTAGCTTCAAGCATTAAAGATATAATACTTGCACTTGAAGCATTGCGTGAAACATCTGTTATCAATCCTAACATCAATTATGAAGACACTGAATTAGGTGTGGATCCTCGACTGTTTCATTCTTTGATCGGCATTGCTACTGAAAGTGCAGAACTGCTTGAAGCACTTGATCTCTCTGGCGAAAATATAGACAATGTAAACATAGGCGAAGAGATGGCCGATATTGATTGGTATAAGGCTATTTTTTATGATATGTCTGGAGTTAAATGGGAAGATACACTCGAAGCTGTAATTAATAAATTACGTGTTCGTTATCCCGATAAATTTTCTTCAAAAGATGCTATTGTTCGGAACTTAGAAGCTGAAAGAGAAAAATTAAATGAAATGGAAAATCCCCGGTCCTAAATACGCCACAATTGAAGAGTGGGAAGAATGGAAAGAATGGGCGAAGAAAGCTCATCCCATTCGATTCTTTTTTCAAGAAAACGTTCGAGGATGGTTTAGAGTTAAAGCCATGACGCTAAGAGACATTAAGTGGTGGTTTATACATCGCTTGGTACCTAAACATCGTTACCACGTTATTAAGCCTAAAACCTTAACACCAAACTATTACGATCCCAGAACATTAATTTTGCATAGTTGTATGCACTTGTTGACTGATTATGTTGATAATTCCAATCATATTCATTGGGAGGGGACACCTGAACATAAGAAAGCACGAGAAGAAATGATGTTAATTTATAACTGGTGGAAAAAATCTTATCCAAAACGTGAATCTACATTTATAAATGGATCTCCTCTACCTAAATATCCTGATTTGCCCAAAGAGTGGGGATTTATGGCTGTAATAAACAGTAAATATGAAAACGAGCCTGTCATGAAAGAATGGAAAAAAATAGCAAGAATTCACGACAAATCAGAACAGGAATGGAACAAACAAACAGAAGAGATGCTAATTCGTTTAATGAAGCTTCGCCAACATCTATGGTATTAAAAAATGAAACATAAAATGCTTATTTTATTTGCTTGTGTTTTTGTATTTTTATTAGGTTGGATGGTTGGATTAGCCATTTATGATATGTTGTCTTACATAGAAAATTATGGTCTTAAATCCTTAGTAGATAAAATTTGGTATGGTCCAAATTCACAATAGGAGAAACGTTTTGTTTGGTTGTAAACATAAATTTGAATCTATTATAAAAGACGGTTATCAATTTTGTAATAAATGTGGTAAGGCATTTCCAGTAAAATGTAACCACAAATGGAAAATATATGAAAAATATAGTACTCATAAATTTAGATCGTCAGAAATAAATAATGTTATATATATTATGATGTGTGCTCATTGTGGTGATATAAAAAAAGAAAAAATTAAAAGCTATGAATAATCATAAAAAACTAACATCACATGATTTACAAATATTGTATCAGCAAAATGATGCAACATTAGCAAAATGGTGGTGTGAACTCAATATATGGAGATGGCCTTCTGTTCTTCCTCGTCCTGAACCTACTCAATGGATTCCTATTCCTGGAGGTAGAAGAACTGAAATTATGAAATGGATTGTTAATAAGATTGGATTAAAAGAATGCCTTCGCAAGTGGAACGAAATCACTTTACCAGGAAAACAATTTGATATTTGGTATGATGCTCATTTTAACAACACTTTAACCCAAAAAAAATTGTTTTAACCCTTTTAATCGTGTTGACAACAACATAACAAATAAGTATTATATTCATACTTCATTCTATAAAACATAATTATTTCAAGGAGCAGTTCAAAAATGGCAACTTTTTTTGAAAAATATCAAAATCGTTACGAAGATCGTCTCGAAGAAGAAATGACAATTGATGAATATCTTTCAAGATGTAAAGATGATCCTTCCATGTATGCCACCGCCGCTGAAAGAATGCTAACAGCAATAGGTGAGCCAGAAATTATTGATACAAGAGAAGATGAGAGACTCAGTCGAATTTTTTCAAATAGAAAAATAAAAATATATCCTGCTTTCAAGGATTTTTATGGAATGGAAGATACTATTGAAAACATTGTATCATTCTTCAAACATGCTGCTCAAGGACTCGAAGAATCTAAACAAGTGTTGTATCTTTTGGGACCTGTAGGTGGTGGTAAATCTTCATTGGCTGAACAATTAAAAAAATTAATGGAAAAAGTTCCTTTCTATGCTTTAAAACATGGTAATGAAATTTCTCCAATATACGAATCACCTCTTGGACTTTTTAATGTTGACGAAGATGGTGATGATCTAGTCGAAAATTTTAATATACCAAAAAGATATCTCGGTCACGTAATGTCTCCTTGGGCTGTTAAACGTTTAGCTGAATCAAACGGTGATATAACTTCATTTTCCGTAGTTAAAGTATGGCCTTCAATTTTAAAACAAATTGGTATCACTAAAGTCGAACCGGGTGATGAAAACAATCAAGACATTTCTTCTTTGGTTGGTAAAGTAAACATTCGCCGACTTGAAGATTTTGATCAAGATGATCCCGATGCATATAGCTGGGCTGGTGGTTTAAATGTTTCGACACAAGGAATTATGGAATTTGTTGAAATGTTCAAAGCTCCTATAAAAATGTTACATCCAATGTTAACAGCAACACAAGAAGGACACTATAATGGAACCGAACAATTTGGTGCCATTCCTTATCAAGGTTTAATTCTTGCTCACTCCAATGAATCTGAATGGTTAACGTTTAGAAACAACAAAAACAACGAAGCATTTCTGGATCGCGTATACATTGTAAAAGTTCCATATTGCCTACGTGTATCTCAAGAAACAAACATTTATGAAAAATTAATTGCTAATAGTGAACTTGCAAGCGCTCCATGCGCGCCAGGAACACTATCAATGATGGCACAATTTTCAGTACTTACTCGATTGGTGGAACCTGACAATTCTTCTATCTTTTCGAAAATGGAAGTATACGATGGTAAAAATTTAAAAGACAAAGATCCCAAAGCAAAATCAATAGTTGAATATAAAGAACATGCTGGTGTAAATGAAGGAATGGAAGGTTCATCAACACGTTTTGCTTTTAAGATTCTATCTCGTGTATTTAATTACGATTCAACTGAAGTTGCTGCAAATCCAATACACTTGATGTATGTGCTTGAAAAACAAATTGAACAAGAACAGTTTCCACCTGAAGTAGAGGAAAAATATATTACTTTTATTAAAGGAATTCTAGCTCCCAATTATGCTGAGTTTATAGGTGATGAAATTCAAAAAGCATACTTAGAATCATATAGTGAATATGGTCAAAATCTATTCGATCGTTATATTCAATATGCAGATGCTTGGATTCAGGAAACTGACTTCCGCGATCCTGATACCGGTGAAATGTACGATAAGGAAAGTTTAAATGCTGAATTAGAAAAGATCGAAAAACCTGCTGGCATTAGTAATCCAAAAGATTTTCGTAATGAAGTCGTTAATTTTGTTATTCGTGCAAAGGCAAACAATGAAGGTAAAAATCCCAAATGGACTAGCTACGAAAAACTTTGCAATATCATCGAAAAACGAATGTTTGCAAACACCGAAGAACTATTACCAGTAATATCTTTTACTAAAAAAGCTAACTCCGAAGATGAAAGGAAACATACTGAATTTGTCGAACGTATGGTTAAAAAGGGATATACTACTAAACAAGTTAGGTTGCTGGTGGACTGGTATATGCGTTATCGTAAGCATAACTAGTTGATTCTAGTGGAGTTTTTGGAGGTTTGTATGACTTTTAAATATAGGATTGCTTTTTATGGCTCATGTGATTATTGATAGACGGAAAAACGCTAGTGGAAAAAGTTCTGTAAATAGACAACGTTTTGTTAGACGTGTTAAACAACAAGTCAAAGAAGCCGTAAAAGATGTTATTAGAGATGGTAATATTTCTGACGTTACCAGCAGTAAAGGTAAAAAAATTAACATTCCAACAAAGGGATTAAATCAACCAACTTTTCATCATGATAAAGGTGGAATTGGTGATTACGTTCTTCCGGGTAACGATAGATACAACCCTGGCGATTCTATCCCTCGTCCTCAAGATGGTGAAGGAGGCGATGGGGGTAGAGAGGGTTCACCTGATGGTGAAGGTGAAGATGATTTTGGGTTTCACCTTACGAGAGATGAATTTCTCGAAATATTCTTTGAAGATTTAGAATTACCTAACCTCACAAAAAAATCTATTACTGTTGTAGAGGAAATAGCATATAAGCGTGCTGGTTTCTCTTGTGATGGAAATCCTAGCAGGTTGAATATTGTTCGATCAATGAAAGAATCTAAAGGTCGGAGGTTTGCTTTACGTTCACCGAAGAAAAAAGCTCTCAAGAAACTCGAGGAAGAACTAATAGAATTAAACAAAAAAATAAAAGAAGGACAATCTCAAGGCAAGGATGTTACGATTGAAAAAAACAAAAGAGATGAAATAAAAAAACAAATTGAAATTTTAAAACGTAAGATACGGGCTATTCCTTTTATTGATGATACAGATTTGCGTTATAATAGGTGGGAACAGGTTCCGCTTCCTACAACACAAGCTGTTATGTTTTGTATCATGGATGTTTCAGGAAGTATGGGTGAACGTGAAAAGGAATTAGCTAAACGTTTTTTTATGTTGTTATATCTATTTTTATTTCGTCAATATGAAAGAATAGAAGTTGTTTTTATTCGACATCATACCATGGCAAAAGAAGTAGATGAAGATGAATTTTTTCATTCAAGAGAAACTGGCGGAACAGTGGTTTCTCCGGCATTAGAATTAATGTATAGTATTATTCAAGAGCGATTTCCTACATCTCAATGGAATATTTTTGGATGTCAAGCCTCTGATGGTGACAACTGGCCGACAGACACACCAAACGTTCAACGGGAATTAAACAAACTATTAAAACTTTGTCAATATTATGCTTATGTAGAAATAAAGGATACAAATCACCAACGGGATAGTGACTTATGGAGTCATTTAATTGACATTCGAGATGCTAATAGTAATTTTGACATGACAACAATTAATGAAGTTAATGAAATATATCCAGTTTTCCGTAAACTTTTTGATAAGAGAACTTAAAAATGAAAATTAAAGGTGGTCAAGAATGGTCATTTGATTTGATTGATTTTGCTTTTGAAAATATTGAACGTATAGCAAAAGAAAAATTTAAATTAGATACTTATCCAAATCAAATTGAAATAATATCAAGTGAGCAAATGCTTGATGCCTACTGTGTGGCTCCTCACCACAAAGTGTTACATAATGATTTGCACTGGAGACCAGCTGGAGAGACCAAAGTAAACGATATTCTTCTTGGTTTTGATGAAAATGGGCCCCATCGGGCTTTTAAAAAAGCTAAAGTTACCCACGTTTCTAAAGAAGTAAGACCAGTATCAAAAGTCTTATTATCGACAGGACAAACATTTATTGTAACAAATGATCACCGTTGGTTAGTCCGACAACAAAGAGGGAAAACCTCAATGTTGCTATGGAGAAGAACAGATCAACTTCGAGGATATAATGATTCTTCAGGATATTCTCCCTCGAGAATCCCAAAAGTAATAGATACGTGGGTTGAAGATACATCCAAAGATGCTGGATGGATTGCAGGTATGTATGATGGTGAAGGAAATATTTTAAAAGGATCTTTACAAAAACTCTCTATTGCTCAAAATTCTGGATTAATACTTGAAAAATTGAGCCGTTTATTTCATGAAAGAGATATTTTACACTCTATAACTAAAAAGAGCGGTTCAGAATGTATGAATGTTGATATATTAGGTCCAGTAAAAAATAAACTTAAATTTCTTGGAACTTATAGGCCTGAACGATTAATATCAAAACTAGATTTTGATAATTTAGGATTAATGAAAACTCCTCATTGGGAAGAAGTTGTAAGTGTCGTTCCAGCCGGCGAATGTGAAATTGTAAAGATAACTACAAGCACTGGAACTTTTATTTGTGAGGGATATCCAATGCACAATTGTGCTGTAGGTCTTCCTTTATATTACCCTCATTGGTCTTTCGGTAAAGCTTTTGTTGAACAGCTTGAAGCATATAAACGAGGTAGGATGGGATTAGCATATGAAATTGTGATTAACTCAAATCCTTGTATTTCATATTTGATGGAAGAAAATACTATGCTAATGCAAACGTTGGTCTTAGCTCACGCTGCATTTGGCCATAATCATTTTTTTAAAAATAATTATCTATTTAATATGTGGACTGATGCTGATGCTATTATTGATTATTTAGTATATGCTAAAAATTACATTCGCGAATGTGAAGAGTTATATGGTATAGAAACAGTAGAGGAGGTTTTAGATTCTTGTCATGCTCTTATGTCATATGGAGTTGATAAGTATAAGCGCCCATCCCAGCCTTCGGCAGGAGAGGAAAAAGCAAGACGAAGAGAAAGGGAAAAATATATTCAATCACAATTGAACGATATTTGGAGGACAGTTCCAAAAACTAAAACAAAATATGATAAAGAGTCTGAAGAAAGATTTCCCAATGAGCCCCAAGAGAATATTCTTTATTTTATTGAAAAAAATGCTCCGAATTTGGACGAATGGAAACGTGAAATAATACGCATAGTTCGAAAAATCTCTCAATATTTTTATCCTCAAGGTCAAACGAAATTAATGAATGAAGGATGTGCTACGTTTTTTCATTATGAAATTATACATGAAATGTATGACCAAGGCTTAATAGACGATGGAGCCATGTTAGAATTTTATGAATCTCATACAGGTGTAACCAGACAGTTGCCTTATAACCACAAATATTATAGTGGAATTAATCCTTATGCTTTAGGTTTTGAACTGTATAAAGATATTAAACGTGTATCTGTAAACCCAACAGAAGAAGATCGAGAATGGTTTGGTGATCAGGAGTGGGTTGGTCGAGGTGATTGGTTAAATACAATCCATTGGGCTATTAAAAACTTTAAAGATGAGAGTTTTATTCAACAATTCATTACACCAAAAGTAATGCGAGATTTTCTCTTATTCGTAGTACATGACGATGAGCGTGATCCTAAATTACAAGTTACAGAAATTCATAACAGACAAGGATATAAAAACATTCGTGAAAAACTAGCTAAACAATATAGTAATGATTTTATAATACCCGATATACAAGTGTATAATGTGGATAGGTGGGGTGATCGTTCAATGACCTTACATCACTATATGGTAAACAAACGACCATTGCATATAGATGATACAATAGAAGTACTGAAACATATTTCGTTTCTTTGGGGATATGACGTTCAATTAATATCTAAAGATACCACTGGTAGTATTCAATCAGTATACAACAGTAAGAATGGAGAAGATATTTTAGATATTTTTATTGACGATGATTAATAAAAAATAAAGAGAAATTACTGGAGGTTATTTCATTTTTTAGTTAACAAGGTAAATACTAATGATATAACTACAAAAAGGAGGTGCTTATATGTCCCGAAAAAAACGGACTAAGAGTAACCATAAACAAGAAATAGAATACCTTGAACAAGCCTTAAAATCAAACAGCATAGCAATAGAGGAGGGACCGAAAAGAAAAAAATGGAGTATACACGATTTAACCACAATTAGACCACTCACCACAACACAAGAAGACATGTTCCATGCCTTTTTTAATTGCGAAAATAGTAATATTTGCGCCCACGGTTCAGCGGGTACTGGAAAAACCTTTCTTGCCTTATATCTTGCTTTAGTTGAAGTACTAGATACACAATCACAAAACCGTATTATAATCGTTAGATCCGTTGTCCCAACAAGAGAAGTTGGACATTTGCCAGGCACTTTGGAGGAAAAGGTTGCAGCATATGAAGCACCTTATCGAGATATGCTTTATGAATTAATAGGACGCTGGTCTACTTATGACGATATGAAAGATGCTGGATTAATAGAATTCATGACAACATCTTTTATTCGGGGATTAACTTGGGATAACGCAATAATAGTAGTAGACGAAGGTGAAAACATGACTTTTCATGAAATTGATTCAATCATGACACGTATTGGTAAAAATTCACGAGTAATTTTCACTGGTGATATATCTCAAACAGATCTAACTCGAAAACACGATATATGTGGTATGTCACGTTTTCTTAAAGTAATAAGAAAAATGAATGAATTTGAAGATATTCAATTTACTAAACATGATATTGTTCGAAGTAGTTT
>WAPZ01000577.1 GCA_015520535.1 Candidatus Heimdallarchaeota archaeon | reverse complement strand
CATTTACATAATGTTGCTCACATGGTGACTGCTTACGTTTACAGTACGTTATCATATTGCAAACGAAAAAAAGTAGGATGTATCATTGTAAACGATCATGGAAATGTTATTGCGATTGGGTATAACGGCACTCCGCCTGGAGCAAAAAATTGTTGTGAAGATGAACATGGTAACACATTACCAGAAGTAATTCATGCTGAAGACAACGCATTAAGAAAATTAGAAAAAGAAAACAAAACGGCAGAAGGTACGACTGTTTTTATCACCATGGCACCGTGTCTTCAGTGTGCCAAGAAACTCGTTAAGCACAAAGTAAAAAAAGTATTTTTCGGCGAGATATATCGTTCGTCAGATGGGATAGAATACTTAAAAGATAATAACGTTGAAATTGAACAAATAACAATAAAACAGGAGGAATTTTGTTATGACGTTGTGGAACAGTTACGATGATATTTTAGTAACAAAGAGAGATGGTTCTTTAGAAAAGTTTGACATTGATAAAATTCACCAAGTATTGCACTGGGCCACCGAGGGAATTACTGGTGTTAGTGTGTCTGAAATTGAGTTGCGAATGAAAGTTCAATTATATAACAAAATTCCTACAAAAGTTTTACATGAAGCGTTAATCAAATCTGCTGCAGATTTGATTTCTGAGGAAACACCTAACTATCAATGGGTTGCTTCTCGTCTTGTAAACATGGCTCTACGTAAAGAAGTTTATGGAAACTTTGAACCTCCGTCTTTATATGACATCGTAAAAACAAATATAGAACGTGGTGTATACACAAGTGAATTGTTAGAAAAATTTACAAAACAAGATTTTGATATACTTGACGTCATTGTTGATCATAAAAGAGACTTTCTTTTAAGTTATGCAGCCATCGAACAATTTAGAGGGAAATATCTGGTTAAAAACAGAGCAACGGGAGAGTTTTACGAAACTCCGCAAGTTGCTTATATTCTTATTGCTGCTCTATTATTCAGTAATTACAAAGAAAATCGAATGAAGTATATCAAAGAATATTATGATGCAATATCAAAAGGGCCAAAATCGTTATTATCGATACCAACACCGATTCTTGCAGGTGTAAGAACTCCAACAAAACAGTTTTCTTCTTGTGTTCTTGTTAGTTGCGGAGATTCTTTGGAATCAATTAACGAGGTTGCTAGTTGTATTGTGGATTATGCATCTAGGAGAGCCGGTCTTGGTATTAACGGAGGACGAATTCGTGCTATTGGTTCAGAAGTACGAAACGGTGAAGTCAGACACACCGGTATTATTCCGTTTTGGAGATATTTTCAAGCTGCTCTCCAAGCAACTTCACAAGGTGGAGTTCGTAGTGCAAGTGCAACCGTATGCTATCCAATTTGGCATTATGAAGTAGAAGACTTAATTGTATTAAAAAACAATAAAGGTACAGAAGAATCTCGTCTTCGCCATTTAGATTATTCTGTTCAAATTAATGGATATCTATACAAAAGATTTCTTAACAAAGAAAAAATAACACTGTTTTCACCGCATGATGTTCCGGATTTATATCATGCTTTCTTTACAGATCAAAAAAAGTTTGCTGAATTATACGAAAAATATGAGCGTGCACGATCAATACGAAAGAAAGAAATTGATGCTGTAGAATTGTTTACTCTACTTGTAGTAGAACGAAATAACACAGGACGAATCTACATTCACAATGTCGACCACGGGAACGAACACGGAGCATTTGATTTAGAAAAAGCTTGGGTTGAACAGAGTAATCTCTGTCAAGAAATCGAACTTCCGTCTTATCCACTTACTAGAGAAGGAAGATTACCTTTTGACAAAACGACATTAGACAACTACAAAGAAATTTCTTCAGAAGAGTTCAGAGAAAAGTATGGCGAAATCGCATTATGTACATTGTCAGCAATTAATTGGGGGCAAATATCTGAACCGGAAGATTTTGAACTTCCGTGTCGTCTAGCAGTGAGGGCGTTGGACGAATTACTCGATTATCAAGATTATCCGATGATAGCTTCTGGTGTCCCGGGATTGTTCAGACGCGCATTAGGTATCGGAATTAATAACCTTGGATACTTCCTGGCAAAGCGTGATTTAAAATATAGTGATCACAGTGCTAATGAGACGATCCATGAATATATGGAAGCAATGATGTACTATCTAATCAAAGCTTCAGTAGATTTGGCAAAAGAAAAAGGTAAATGTCATTGGTTTGAAGATACAAAATATTCAAAAGGAATTCTTCCAATTGATACTTACAACAAAAACGTAGATAAAATTGTAAAAAATAAGTTGAATTATGATTGGGAATCTTTGAGAAAAGAAATACTAAAACATGGAATGCGCAATTCAACACTTTGTGCTGTCGCTCCTACTGAATCATCAAGCATGATGCTTGCAACATCGTGTAATGGAATCGAACCACCGAGAACTCCGGTTGCAGTAAAACAAAGTAAAGACGGTGTCCTGAAACAACCTGTTCCAGAAATACAACGATTAAAAAACAAATATGAATATCTTT
>WAPZ01000576.1 GCA_015520535.1 Candidatus Heimdallarchaeota archaeon | reverse complement strand
CAATAGTACTTTACCAAATTGATTTGCCGAATTAAGATATTCTTCGGCTTCACGAGCCTTTTCTAAGGGGAATACCTTATCAATAACGGGTTTCAATGCACCTTCTAGGACCAACTTCATGACCGCGCGGAATTCTCGCTGATTGCTCATGGTTGAACCTAAAATTCTTAGTTGTTTCCAAAACACATGCCTTATATCTACTTCCGCTATTGGTCCAGTAGTAGCCCCACAGGTTACTAATCGACCATGGGGGCGTAACATCTTCACACTAGTGGAAAAAGTAGCCGTACCAACACTATCTACCACAATATCTACGCCGCGACGTTGGGTAATCTCTTTATAAACATACTTCGCATAATCTGGCATTTCTTTATAATTAATAACGTAATCGGCGCCCAACTGCTTGGCTTTTTCCACTTTTTCTGGAGAACTGGTTGACGTGATGACAATCGCCCCAAAATGTTTGGCAATTTGTATGGCAGCAGTGGACACCCCACCACCAGCACCATGGATAAACACATACTCTTTTGGTTGCACCTCTGCTAAGGAAACCAGCATTCGCCACGCCGTCAAAAAAACTAATGGTGCCGCAGCTGCAGTTTTAAAATCGAAATTCTCGGGGATTTTAAGCACATTAATTTCTGGAACCTTGAAATATTCTGCAAATGTGCCGGATTGATGCTCCCCAAGTATTGAAAAGCGTTCACAAAAATTTTGTTCGCCCGCAAGACACGATGAACATTTCCCACAACTTAAACCGGGATTTACGGTAACGGCATCACCGACTGACACCGTAGTAACTTCCGAACCCACAGCTTTTACAATGCCACTTCCATCACTTCCTAAGACATGAGGCATGGAAAGCTTCAAACCGGGCCAACCTTTGGTAACAAAGATATCTAAATGATTTAGAGCCGCATACTTTGTTGCGATTAAAACTTCATTGGGGCTGATTTCTGGATCAGAAACCTCTCCAAATTTAATTTGATCTAAATCTCCATGATTTTCAATAAATGCTGCTTTCATCTAATATTCACCCCCATTACACTCAATCTCAAATCCATAAAAATGCTACGAAAACAAATCGTCAATTTCTTTGTATACTATTACTCAATTCAACATTTTCCTTTAAAAATCCTTACAAAGAAAATGAAAAGAATTTACGAACTTTTGCACAAAATTATGCTTTGAAAAGAGTAAACAATCCCAAGTACGCCAAATTATGTGCCATCAAACTAATTTAAGCTCTTTTTAGTGGATGTGCATATTTGGATTCAAGAAATTCTTCATAAGAAGCAAAATCCCCGACAATCTCCCCGTGCCACATTAAGAGG
Organism: Candidatus Heimdallarchaeota archaeon; assembly: GCA_015520535.1. Taxonomy (GTDB): domain Archaea; phylum Asgardarchaeota; class Heimdallarchaeia; order Hodarchaeales; family S146-22; genus S146-22. The sequence continues at coordinate 8,467 of WAPZ01000576.1, read as the reverse complement.
ATGCGTGTGGCTTCTTTCATAATATCAATATCATGAGTGACGACAACAACAGTATGATGCGGCTGAAAATTCTTAATGGTGCGTATCATGGCTGGTTTATCCCACGGATCAATGCCGATCGTTGGTTCATCCAAAATCACGATTTTTGGATCCATAGCTAAGATACCAGCAAACGCTACCTTCTTTTTTTCTCCAAATGATAATTCAAAGACTGATTTTTTTCGTAGATGTTCTATTTGTGCTTCTTTAAGGGCATGTACCACTTTTTTTTCCACTTGTTCTTTCGATAGCCCCATATTTCGGGGACCAAAGGCAATATCTTGTTCTACTATAGGGAAAAAAACTTGATCATCGGGATTTTGAAAAACCAAGCCCACTAGTCGCTGTACTTGTTTTCGTGTTTTTTTAGAAACGGGTATTCCATAGACTTTTACTTGCCCATTTGAAGGCAAAAATAAGCCGTTAAAATGTTTGATCAACGTAGTTTTACCGGAACCATTGGGACCTACAATAACGGTTAAATCTTTTTCGTATATTTCAAGATTGATATCGTTTAAAACAAATTCATGATGGTTGTGATACGCGTACGTCAGGTGTTCGACTTGAATTGCAACGCGTTTATCCACTGGTCAACCTCCAAGAACTGTTATTACTATACCATGAAATGGCGACCCTAATATTATAAGAAAGGTATAATACACAACGAGCGCCAACAAAAAAAGCACCATTTTTAATTTGAATGGTTTAGGCTCATGCGGGAAGTGCCCTTGAAAATTCTTAATAATCAATGCATCGGCAATGTTTTGCGCATTAACTAAACTGCGTGCCAATAGACCACCAATCATATACGAAATCACCCTATAGGTATGCAAATTAAATCCGAGTGACTTTCCATAATGACGATTATAAAGTGCATCTTTCATTATAAGTAAATCGCGATATAAAACTTCAACATACCGAAAAATGAAAAATATTAAGGCGGTTATAAATTTAGGGACATGAAGATCTTCTAAAGCATAAATAATTTCATAAAACGAGGCTTCCGAGTCAATCAGCGCAAGCGTTAAAATAACCAGTAGGAGTGTTCGGAAAGCCAAAAAAATTGCATAATGACTGCTTTGCCACTGTGTGACAAAGATACCAGCGTGAACTGTGAAATACACATTTTTCCGCAATATATATAAGAAAGGAACCGAAAATATTAATGGTATGAGTGGAAGTAATTTTTTCATCATCGGTTTCCAATTCGGGCGGAAAGAAAAAAGAATAAGAAAATAGGGAATGCAATACAATAGCATTTGTGGTATTGTATTAACAAAACTTCCAACAAGTAACGTGGCAACCACGATTAAGATCTTTGAGCGTGTATCTGTGTCTAAACGAGTAACATCAATACTAAAGGAAATCTCATGTGAATGGGCGGAATCTACCACCGTTCGCACCTAAACACTGGTTTTCGAGCGTCTAAGACGATAAAGGCCATAAGGAATGAAAAAAAGCACACTAACAAGAATAGCACCTATAATAGCGGAAAGTAATGTTCCCAGTATTCCACCTAAGCCTAAAAAGTCATAGTCATCCATAATGCCTAATTTAAAACTCCAACCTTCCAAATTATAGACGTTTTCACTCACATATGACAGCCCATCGGGAAATGACGAGGCGACTAATGCCAACAATGAAATGACGAGAATTAATACAAACACGCCCCCAATCGTTTTATACTTCCTAAATTCACGAAGAGACATGGTTTCACTTTCATCTTTTTCTTTTAGCACCATTTTCATGCCTCCTGCGCTGTTGAAAGAGTGTTTTTCAGTGGGAACTCAATTGCATTAAGATACGCGATGATTCCAGTTGTAATGAGACCTTCTCCGATACCAATCGCAATATGCCATCCAATTATTAAGCCAATGCCTATGACATCAATACGTCCGGAAACAAATAATTCTAAAGCCGCAAAAACAGAGGCAATAACTACGGCAAGAAAACCGCCGCTAAAACTGGTGAGATAATAGGTAACACGATGATTTTTACTGAATTTGTACATTAATTGCATGAGATAATAAGCCAAAAAGGCACCAATAATGCCCATATTAAAAATGTTCACACCTAAAGATAAAATACCGCCGTCAGCAAAGAAAAAGGCTTGAACGATAAGTACCGCTGTCAAAACAAATACCGCAGCATATGGACCGACAATTAGTGCCGCCAATGCCCCACCAAGAAGATGACCGGAAATACCAGGGCCTACGGGGAAATTTACCATCTGCGCCACAAAAATTACCGCTCCAATAATGCCCATTTGAACAAATTTAAGTTCTGACATTTCTTCTTTCAATTTAAAAAAACTATACATAAGAGTTGAGAGTGTAATTACCCACCCAAGTAAGATGACTTCCAGTGAAAGCCATCCATCTAAAATATGCATAGGTATCCCTCTTAAATCGTGGTTTGGAAAGGTTGTTTTCCAAGAAGAGCATAAAATGACAATATTTAAATATAGTGTCATACATCAGCTACTTAGAATAAGAGCGGTTTTTTTCCGTAGGCCTGTGAGATAAATGCAAAGCACCAAAAATAGTGAGATTAGAAAACCAATTACCATCTCTTTGCCAAAAAATCTTAATGATCTTTTAGAAAATGAACTCAAAAGACTCAATCTTAAAAATCGCTCTCAGTTTATTCAACAACTTCTTTTGGACTACTTTTCACAAGAAGAAATGCTTAAAACCGACACAATCTTCTGTGGTGTCATTCTAATTCGTTATCTCACGGAAAGAGATACTGAGCAAGATATTCAACAAATACAGCACCTATACCACGATATTGTTCTTTATACGACTCACATTCATATCAGTAAACGGGAATGCTTAGAAATTATAGTGGTTGACGGACATGGACACTCAATTCTTGAATTAATGAACAAATTGCGTCCAATTACCAATGTCAAATATGTAGGATCGCTATTACAGCCAAAAAAGTAAAAAAAACAAAGAAAAAACGTTAGCGATAATTAATGCTCTCTTTTTTTATTTTTATTTCTGAACATAAATCCTAAACCGCTAATTATTACTACAGCCAAAAGAACACTTCGAAAATCAAAAAATGTAGACTTTTCTTCCAGTACAGTGGTATAATAAAGCGTTATCTGATTTAAATCCAGCACCGTGACATAGGCTAAATATCCTTTTTCAGCGGCACTTTCATAGACATAACGAATATCATCGGAATCATTGGTGTATTCTACCACTAACACAAGTTTTCTCGCTGAGACAATTCTATCTAAATGTTGTTCGATCTGTTCTCTTGAACTAGCATCACGCCGTTGTGGTGTCGGTGTTACTGGATAAATATAGACGTTTTCTCTTCCCAAACCAGTAATAGTCTGCAAATAAGTATCATTTTCGGTAAGTTCCTCAGCATTTTGCGGAAAGATACCCCAATCTGGGTTATTAGTTTTATTTCTGGCATATTCTGCAATTTTTAGTACAAAATTAATCATCTCGGCACGTGCAAAATCATAGCCTTTGTCCTCGTAATATTGGTAGGCATCAATGATATCCAAATAGACGCCATCAAAACCCGCGGCAATAATTTTATCCAGATAACTATTGTTTGTTCCAAAAATTATCCGCTGCCATTCTGGATACCAGTATTTTACTTTGTAATTTCCTTCCCAATCTGGATTTTCGGCATCAAGCCATTCTGGAGGATTTGTATACCACGATTCATTCCAATAATACCGATAATCCTCAGCTTCACCAATACTCATATAGGAAATGACTTTCTTTTTATACGAAGAGGTCTGAATCTGTGAGACCTGATCCTTTGTCAATTCTTTCGCACTCGTGCCATCAAATGAATAGTCTATTATAGCTAAATCGGCGGGTGCTTCAGCCAACTCCTCAACCGTGAAGTTTTGGAGTTGATAAATAAAATTATCGATTTCATCCCAAGTTTTTGCTGCTGAAACCCGTGTTGGTTGTGTTTCAAATGAAAAAGGTATATTTTTTACAACAACGCTTGGAAATAGTATTAAAAGTCCAATTATAACTAAAATCACGTATTTTTTCATGATGGATACACCTAAATAGTGCTGTTTCTTGGAATATATGACTATTAAATCCCTTTCATCCATCATTTATAATAATTTCATTATGAGTGAACAAAGACCTACGTCTATACTTAAAAGAATAGAAGTGGGATATTTAAACGTAAACGAAATGAGCATAAATAGATGAATAATTCATTAACTGAGGTTAAGGTGTGTTAAAATGGCGCCACGAGTTTATGTATCAAGAAAAAGGAGAACGTACGCTCCCGGTGAGCGTGATGAAATCAAAGAAAATCGTTATTGGGTAACGATCGAATTATTAAGTTTAGATGTGGAAAAAAAGCATGATATAGGCGGAAAAACCGGCGAATTTTACTTTGAAGCTGGAAGTCGACTGCACAAAATTCGTATGCCAGTTCGAGGAACTATTAATTTGGAAGAAAATGAAACCTTTATGCCACGACAAAAAGGATTCACCTTATGGAATGAATTTGTTGAAACAGACACCCCAAAGACAATCGAAATCCCCCTTAAACTTAAAGAAGCAGACATTGGGAAAGATAAAACATTAATCAATGAAAAAATAGATGTTCAGCTGGGCGTGACCGGACAAAACCGTGTACTTCGCGGTGAAGGCGTGAAAGTAAAAATCCGAGTGTCTGCTCCTAAAACGCGCTATTAAAAACACGTTATTCCTTTCTCAAAGACTAACAATTTATTTATTTCTTCCTTACAGATCTTTTTAGAAATTTCTGGTTGAATGGCATTTTTTATGCCCTTCGTTCACTTCATTTAAAAGAGAAAAAGACAAGCTTGGTGTTATTTCATGGGAAGACCAATAACATATGAGTCAGGTTTCTTTATTTTGATAAGACGAGGAAATGAAAAATCAATCGAATATAGCGGAAAAACATATACTAAGGACGGTATTTTTCCAAAAGCCACCACAATTGAAGAATTTGCCGCACTTTTAGGGCGGTTACCCACACTTAATCTTTCAGCCTTAACCACCGATCAACAAATTTATCGTCCAAAAGATCAAATAAATATAATGATAGCCAGTCTTCAGCATGCGAATTCGAAATGCCATTTAGAAATTAAAAGAAATGGTATTTTATGGCTTGAGGATGAAATCGATTTAGATAAAAATGGATTAGCTTTGTACACGTTATATGAAGCCGATATCGGGGAATATCAAGTTGAAGGACTCGTAAATGTTGATAAAAACGGAAAAACTATATCCATTGGAACAACAACATTCGATGTCGCGGCGTTTGAGTTAGATCCACTAAATATCCGAATACTAAGGCAAACAATCAGTAAAAAACAACTTTTAACCGTTGACCTCGAGGTTAAGATTCTAAATGCTTCTTATTCTGGAAAACTAAAAGTCGGGCTCTATTGCTCATCTTGTCGAGAAATCGTGTCGGAAGATGAGATTGTATGTTCTGAAGGAAAAGGTATCGTTTCATTTAATGTTGGTAATCATAGAGCTCCCTTTTCTCTTCATTTCCGTCTTCCAGATTTAGGTTACACAGCTCAAATACTATTAGAAGGCACAATGCCTTCAGAAAGAACCCCAATACCTCTATCATATAATCTACTGCAAAATTACTCAATGCTCCTTTTTCCAGAATCTAATTCAACAGAAATTTTAGGCATAAACATCGTTCCGGGTGACCACAACCCATGTGCTTCTTATTCTGTAAATCATGTTGTTGGGAACCCAATTCAAATCACATTTGAAGAAGATTTAAATGAAGTATGCCTAATCACTTTAAATTTCCAAACCAATCAAATAAAAATTGTTACCAAAAAAAACGTTAAAGAAGGAGATTCGGTTTCAATAACGCCGAGTGCCCCAGTCACGTTGGTCTTAATTGGCGGTTGCACAGATAACATACTTGAAGAAGCATATTTTATGGCTTTTACACCAATTAGCGATCTGCTAACCTTAAATACACCAGATAAGATAGAAAGTGGCAAAAAACTGAGTTTTTCCGTTCGAAATCATACCGACCAATCAATAAACGGCTTCTTACTGGTTTATGATCAAAGAAAAACACACACCTCACTTTACAAAGCACTGGGAAAACAACTAGACGAGTATCTATATGAATTCTATGAACAACTCGATGATACATTCATGTTTTTTACTGAGGAGGATATGTCTCTAAGTTCCCCATCACTATCTTCACCGGGTCCACGACGTGCGAAACACCCCGACCCCAAATTAGCAATGGCATATTCAGCAATGCAACCATTTTCTCCTGACATACAAATGGCAGCTGCGCCTCCAGATATGGAATTAAAATCTGAACTCTCTGCAGATACTGCCGTACCACCCTTTCGTCAACTGACTGTCGATACACTCGAGGATTTTCCCGAAGTTCTTTATTGTGAAAAAATAGAACTGAATCCCCATGAAACTAGAACAATCGAACTGGATGCTGGAGATCAAATCACAACATGGGTAGTTCGATTATATTCTTTTAATGGACTAGAATTTAAAGAGGATATCAAATATGTCAATGCTGTACGCGAACGCTATTTAGAAATCCGTGCTCCTGCGATTATAGATACAGAAAATAATGATAGCGCTGAGGTTGAAATACGGTGTTTAACAGACGTAAAAGGAAAACTAACCGTATTTTTCAACAATAAAGAGCTAATTAAAGATAAATTAGTTCCGGCCGGACAATCGTCGACTTTTGTAACTGTCAATGCCGATGGCCTTTTACAAGCGGTTCTTACCACGGAAAAAGGAATTATAGAGACCGAAAAAGAAATATCAAAGCCCTTTGAACAGACGCTAATGTATTGGAATGTAATACATCTCTTTCCCGAGGAAGCATTTTCCCCACCTCAAGAAGTAACCATTTACCCGACTCCATTGATTCTATTAGAAGATGTCGTCAATTCATTGCTTCAATATCCGTATGGCTGTGCTGAACAGACGTCCTCAAAAATTGGTGGGCTTGCTATCCTCTACAAATACTTAAAACTACGAAAGGATCAAGAAATATCAAAAACAGAAAAATTAATCAAACAAGGACTGGAACGCATGAAACGCGTATTTTATAATGAAGAAAAACAGTTATTTGGCTTATGGGATAAAACTGATCCAAATATTGACGTTACTGTGCAAGTGTTGAGAAATTTAGTGCCATTAAACGAAATTTTAGATTCATTACCCGTTTCCAATACCATTAAAGCTATGATACATGATTCTGTTCAAGCACTGATAAAAAATGGAAGAAAATCACCCGATTTAATACCATATTCTGAAGAATTTAAACCGAAAGACATGCAAAGCACTGATGTTCTTGAGGCTGCGAAAAACCTCATTTATTTAAAGCATGCGTCTGAAAGAGATAAAAAATCATGGCTTGAAGTAATTAGAAATTCTGTTCAAACGTCTAAAGACAAATGCTGGTGGTTTTCAGAGAAGGCATGGGGTGGTAAATTAGAAACCACGGCAATAGTTCTGAGAGCACTCATAAACAATATTGACTTACTTGATCCGGATCTCAAAGAACTATACAAGCACGGACTTGCCTATATCAATTCCTTTCTAATCAACGGACGATTATTTTCTACCAGCGATACATTTGCCCTCGTTAACTTATTTAGTGATATACAAATAACTTCTCCAGTGATTGTTTTAGAAAACGGCGAAGAAGTGGCAATCAAAGATAAAGTTACCGTAAATCAACCATTTACCGCCAAATCACACCTCTTAATCACGTGGGTACAAGAAGTTTTGGCTAATCCCTTTGAAACACTTCCCAAAAACACGCTAAAGGCAGATGTTTCCGTTAGTAAACATGATTTAGAATTAGGTGAATCCTTTAAAGTTACTGTTACTGTAGCTGACGAGGTTTTCTGCCCTGTTTTGGCACTATGTCTCCCTCCACATTTAGCACTCCAAAGAGGTGGCGGCAATGTTCAACAACATTATTTAGCGTTTGAAGGTCGCAAAATGCTCACATTAGATATTGTAACCATCAGAAAAGGCACGGGACACATTAGAATTGTAGTCCATGAAATGTATAACAATGAAATGGCCAAACAAATGGAACCAATTGCTATTACTGTCAAATAACATTGCTCCGTTGACTTCATTTGTATATTTTTCATAAGTGGACGTTTTGTGCAAATTATGCCTAATTTTTCGTCCACAATTTTTTATCATTTTTCGTTTTTATTGTAAGGAGATTTCAAGCCATGTTGCACAAGTGACAACCTCTGAGAGTAAAAAAGATAAAAAAGAGCAATAAAATTATTGTGTGGCTTGTTTTGCCCAAATAAAATAAAGAATGGCTGAAAGAATTTCAAATATTCCAAGAAGAGAACTAGTTAGTATGAGATTCATCCCTCTTATAATATAAATTGTGGTTAAAACAGAAT
>WAPZ01000575.1 GCA_015520535.1 Candidatus Heimdallarchaeota archaeon | reverse complement strand
ACACTTTGTATATGAAAAAGAGTCGCAAGAACAAGATAAACTGCCATTAATTATGCTACATGGGGCGAATCCAGAGTTTAACTCGTGGAAAGTATGGGAATACAACATGGAAGCATTAGCTGAGGTGGTAACACCCTATGCAGTCGATCTGATCGGGTATGGCCAGTCATCAAAAGAGCGTTTAGGAACGCAAAAGCAAGCAGAAATTATAGTAGAGATGGTCGAGAAACTTCAATTGTCTCAAATAGGGATATGTGGACTTTCTTGGGGGGCATCTGTCGCCAATGAAGTTGTAAAACTAATTCCAGATAAAATTAGCCTAATATTATTTGTGTCAGCCGCTGTGAGACCCGGTAACTTAGCTGATCAGATAAAAGAGGGGAAATATCCGGTTATCATTGCATGGTGTCCAGAAGATCCGGTAATACCAATTACCAATGGGAAGAATCTTCATCAAGCCATTCCCAATTCAGTATTTGTTGAAATTTCCGCGCCAAAAGATTTTAGCCCAAAAGGAAAAGCCCATCATCCGCAGTCCCTAAATCCAGTAGAATTCAACAAAAAAATTGTTTCTGCCCTTAAAGATATTTTAACGTCTCATCCGGTTTAATAGTTTTATGGATGATAAAGATATTTTTTTAAGCGAACAATTTATTGTTTAATTTGAAAAGAATTGGTGTATGTAATGCCAAAAAAGGAATATGGTCCACCCGAACTTCAACCACATATGAGGCTTTTTTCTGAAGAGTTAAGACAATTAATTAAGGAAAAAATCAAAACACATCAGCGTTATATGAATGAAAATAATTCTTTAAGATTTTGGGCGGAATTGTTAGAGTCACTTTTAAATACACAACGCCACCTTATGCCAGAGGATTATAATCAATTAGGATATGCCGTAGCACGAACATACCTCTTCTTAGGCGACCTATTTGCGTTAAAAGAACTTAATGATAAATATGGCGATAAAAATCTTTATTTAAAATCTGTTTGCACATTTGGGAGCGGTTGGAGTGATCACACTTTAAAAGCGATTCAAACGCTCCGATTTATATCTAGTCAAGCCTCCTCGGGTAAACATCCTTCCTTTTTCGTGGTAGAACTGTATGGTATGTTAGCATATTTATATACGATTGTGCGTGACCAAAAAAACGTCCAAAAACATTTTTTTAAAGCAAAAAATATTGCATTTAGGCAGAGAGGAGGCAAAAAAAGGATAATTTTGTCGCATGCCTATCCGTGGGCGCTGATTTCTCAAGCCTACATGCTTCGTGAACGTGGCATCATGTCAAAAGCTTTACAACATCTTAATAAAACGCTTTTTTATCTGGATAAAGAGGAAAATCGTTTTTTTAAAGGATTAACGCTTCTTCGCATTGGTCATGTATTTCATAATATTGGCCAGGTTAAAAATGCATTACAATATTATGATCAATCTTTGTATCTAGCTCAAGAAATAGAAGCTAGACTACTCTTATCTTTAATTCATAACCGCATTGGGATGGCTTTATTAAGTTTTCAGCGATTGGGCGACGCAAGAATGCACTTTGAGGATGCAATTCGTTTTGCACAAGAGTCGGGAAGTGAATGGTTGAAAGCAGGACCACTTGCAAATTTAGCCTCCTATAAATTAGCGAAAGGTGACTTAGACGGGGCTTATGAGAATTTTTTTATGTTTAAGGATATAGCCGAACGTGTTGGGGACAAAAAAGAATTAATGTGGGCATTATTTGGATTATCCAATATTTTACATGAAATGGGAAAAAATGAAAAGGCTGCCGAGTATTTTGATCAAGCTGTTAAAATAGCGGAGGAATTGGGATTTCGATTCCGTTTTATCTGATCTTGATTGACTGTGATGAGTTCTATTGAGGTTGAATTTAGCTTTGTTGCTTAATCCACTCCCATACGTATTGTATTCCTTCCTTTAACTGGACCTTTGGCTCCCAATTCAATCTTTTTTTGGCTTTCGAGCAGTCTAGTACACTTCGTCGAGCATCGCCAGGTCGTGGTGGATCATATACCACTTGTGCTTTTAAACGGGTGACTTTTTCTATTATCTTTACGAGCTGGTTTACAGAGGTTTCGATGCCTGTTCCGGCATTATAGGCTTCGTTTGTTGGTCGTTGAAAGGCTTTATAACAAAGATCTACGATGTCTTTTACATAGATATAGTCCCGTGTATTATTACCGTCACCAAAGATATGAAGGGGCTCCGACTTCTTCAATTGGTTTAGAAAAATGGAAATTACGCCAGCTTCTCCATCAGGGCTTTGACGAGGGCCATAAATGTTACTTGGCCGGATGATTGTGTATTTTAGGCCATAATCATGAGCAAAATATTGAAGATACTTCTCACCGGTGAGTTTTGAGATACCATAGGGTGAAACAGGATTCGTAGGTGCCTCTTCATTAGTGGGAAATGTGTCAACGTCTCCATATATTGCGCCACCACTTGAAATATAAATAAGGTTTTCGACGTCATGATGAACGGCGGCTTGAAAAAGTTTAATCGAGCCAGTCACATTGATAGAAAGATCCTCATAAATTTCTCTAACAGAAAAACTGACAGATGCTTGTGCTGCAATATGAAAGATTGCTTCTACATCTTTAAACATAGGATCGTTTTGTTCGATCTTACGGAGATCTTTTTTGACAAAAGTGACGTTATTTGGTAGTGGCTGGGGCAGATTTTCCAGTTTACCACTAAATAGATTATCAATTATGTAAATCTCATACCCTTCTTGTACTAAGATGTCTACCATGTGACTTCCAACAAAACCAGCACCGCCAGTAACAATTAAAGCCATAGTTCAAAGCCTCACTTTACTTTTGAAAAAAAGATCTATTGTTGTCTTATTCCTCAATTGAAACATTTTTTTGCAATAAAAAAAAGATTTTTAATAAAAAAAATTAATAATAAAGGAATTTAAGCAACTTCAGGGACTTTAACGGTTGGTTCAGGTGGAATGAAATCTCCTTTACCGTATACTTCATATTCAATGGTGATTTTTTCGGATGGTGCAATACGAGGGACAAGCCATCGACAATATCGGGTATCATCAGCGACTTCTTCATTAAATTCAATAGTTTTGGGGAGCCATTCCTGGACTTCATAGCTTTTTGGAATTTCATGTTCTACATGAATGCGTTCCAAATCAACGCTGCCAATGTTTGTCAAATTGATCCTAACGCGATAGCGGTTGACAGCACGTGGTATAATAGCACTAGTTATACGAATTGCTCGTTTAGTGTATGAAACTTTTAATTCATAATCTTCGACGGTTACTGAAGCCGGCACTTTAGCTGGTGGTAACGCAAAGGCATGTACAGTTACAGGCGTTTTGTAATTGGCACCCGGAACGGGTTTTTCGACTGTAACTTTATATGACAGTTCGAAGGCTTCGTTTACTGGTAAAAGTGTTTGTGCATTGTCATCATTGAATATTTCGAACTCGATTTTCCGTGTTTTCTCTAGAGATTCGCTTTCAGCATTAGTTTTGACGCTTAACCCCATTTTTTGCGCTTGTGGCGACATTACAGTGTTTTCCTGAAGAATCATGTATGGCGTGAGGTGATCAAATATTTTTATGCCGTCAATGGGGGCAGTACCCTTATTATGAACAAGAATGACGACTTCAACCTCTTTTCGCGCATAAGTAGGTATTTCTGCCGGTTTAAACTCTTTGTCGATTTCAATTTTAATTACTGGCAGTGGTTGTGACTGCTTGGTAATTATTCCATGTAATTTTCTTTCAATCGTCCAAGGAACTCTGTATTCCACGTATTTAATGAACTCTGGCATTTTTTCACTGGTAGCTTTAAACGATTTGGTCCATTCTGTTGCTGAGGAAATTAATTCTTGCATACCATCTGGCGTTTCAAAGAGCACTTGTTTATCTTGCCGTGTCATTATTTTAACTTTATGTAAATATATTTGAAAGTCGGGATTCCCCTCAAAAACAGCCGTACAGTCCCATGTGTTGGCTTGTTCTCCCTCAACAATATCTACGCCCAAAGTCGCCATACATCGGGCTTCTAAATCTGCATCTAAATGTGTAACTATGGAGCCACCGCTCGTTTGTGTATATTCAACGACTACGGTTCCGCCTTCGATTGGCCCAATACTGGACGGTGTTATTTGACCATAAATTCTTAATTGTGTTGGCTTATTTGGGGCAAGTTTCTTCAAGGTCCACTTCACTTTTCTATTATCATTGTCAAACGTTACTTCACCATCGTGGGGTTCAACAATGTCGAGTGGAAACGTCATGTCGTCTGGAATATCCTTTGTCAAAACGATTTCATCAATTTCATCAGTAAGAAGGTTTTCTACGGTAAATTCATAAAGTAGCGTGGTAGTTTCGCCGAATACAAGGTCATCTCTTGTAAAGTCGGGTTCTTCACCAACCGTAAAGCTGGTGTCTATTTTTTCGACTACTTTAATTGCTGGCTCTTGTTTTAAAATTTTATAGTCCATTGACCATGAATTTTGTGGATCTAAATCGCTGACTTCATAAATTTGCTCATTTAAATCGGTATCTTGTGGATGTTTAATTTTGAGCTTGATGTTCCAAAGGCCTTCACTGTTAGAAGGGTTGGTAACTATTACTTGTCCTTTACCATTGTATGAGCGAAGCGTTGAATTGTGTTCAAGCATGGTTCTTTCTTCTTCTGAAAATGTAATAACTGCACGTAACCCGCGTGCTTGATATTCTTGTAGTTCACGTTCCTCTTGTTCTTCTTTCTTCTTCATACTTTCTTCAAATTTTTTTTTCAGTTCTTCAGGATCTTCGGACATCATCATGATCACCTTTAATGTGCCGCACACATCACTATTTTTTTATGCCTTGTCGTTTAAAAACCTTCTCTTTAGAATGGCTTTTTATCTAAATTAGTGGAAAATTAACGTGTTTAGGACATTTTATTCAGTATTTATGTGTTTAAAAATGCTAATAAGACTTTCATTTTGTCAACGTGGTATTTAATCTTAGAAACAGTTGTGTGGGGAGTAGTTTGAACAAAATGCCGTGCATCAATGTGAGTTATGTTTTTTAAGATCAAAATTCTTAAAGACGTGGGAGAATTAGAGTTTTGTGATAAAAATATACGTGGTACGTGAAATGACAAGAGAAAAAACTGAACTGAGAGCACATGAAATGGAATTTCTTCCAGTATATTATTTATTAGCCGGTTACGAAACAGAAAAATGGATATATATTCTCAAAGAACGGAAAAAGACTGTTAATGAGGTGATTACCTATCCACATCAGCTAAATTTTCTTTTTGAACTTAAAAATCACAAAATCATTGAGTTGTGGTTTTATAATTATATGAAGGAGTTAAAAGAAATCTATTTAGATATGCAAGCTGGCAACTTAGATATGCGTGTAGGAAAATTGCATGGCATGATTCTACTCTATAATGTGGTGGAACCGTTAGAGTCGTATGACGAATACTTTCATTTGGCTGCAGAATTAACGGATATTAGTCGCCGAGAAAATTATCCTTTTTGTTTTTTTGTTGTGTTACAAAGTTCCGACGACGGAAAAAAAACAGAAGCATCACGTCAAAAGATAAAAAAACGTTATTCTTTTGTTAAGAAAACGCATATCCACTCACTCAAAACTCTAGAATATGAAAATGTCCAATCTGTTATGCAAGACATTATTGAT
>WAPZ01000574.1 GCA_015520535.1 Candidatus Heimdallarchaeota archaeon | reverse complement strand
TTTTTGTATTTTTGTTTTTAGTCGCCCCTAAAACAGCACAAAACATATAAATAGAAAAAGAAGTCAAATATTATTTTGATGGAACTAACTAGTTCCAAAATTATTGAAATAAATAGCAATAGGTGTTTAGCAATGCCAAATGGATATATGGGAAAGATTTTATGGGTGGATCTTTCCGCAAATAAGATAGAATCTAAGGAATTTGATGAAGATTTTGCTAAAACATGGTTGGGTGGCAAAGGTTTTGGCGTAAAAATCTTATGGGATTATGCAAAAGAATTAGAGGCAAAAGGTATCAAGTTGGATGAACTGGATGCCTTTGCACCGGAAAACATGGTAATATTTGGTACTGGCCCTGGAACGGGAATTCGTGGTTTTCCTTGTCCGGGTAGACATCAAATTATGGGACTAAAGTCTCCACTTACGGGTTCAATTGGGTCTGCTAACTCTGGCGGTGAATGGGGTCCACATTTGAAGTTTGCTGGGTATGATGCCGTGGTGATTGTTGGAAAAGCTGAAAAACCAGTATACATAGCTATAATTGATGGAAAAGCTGAAATAAAAGATGCGACGCATTTGTGGGGCATGAATACGTTTGATACAACAAAGGCGTTAGAAAAAGAATATGAAAAAGATGATCTTAAGGTAAGTGTAGCGTGTATTGGGCCAGCTGGTGAAAATCGTGTGCTAATTGCAGCAGTCGTTAATGATGAACACCGTGCGGCGGGAAGAACCGGAATGGGTGCGGTAATGGGATCTAAAAATCTCAAAGCAATAGTAGCCGGTGGAAATCATACCGTTGAAATTGCAAAGCCCGATGAATTCAAAGAGTTGTCAAAGAAATATTTAGATGCCATGAAAGAAAATCCGGTGACGGGACAAGCCTTACCAACATATGGAACTGCTGTTCTTGTAAATATAATTAATAATGCGGGTATGCTTCCTTTTAAAAACTGGCAGTTGGGATATAACGAAGAAGCTGATAAAATCAGCGGTGAATCTTTAGAAAAAACGTATTTAATAAAAAGACGGCCTTGTTGGGGCTGTACCATTGCTTGCGGACGTGTATCAAAAGTTGCTGAAGGTCCATGGGGAGTATTATACACAGAAGGACCGGAATATGAGTCAATTTGGGCGTTAGGAAATAGTACTGGCGTAATGGATTTGGCCGCAATCATAAAAGCTAATCATTACTGTGATGAGCTGGGAATTGATACCATAAGCGTGGGTTCAACGATTGCTTGTGCAATGGAATTATCTGAAAAAGGAAAAATACCCGAGGAAGAACTTCAAGGAATTGACTTGAAATTTGGAAATGCGGCGGCATTAGTCGAATTAATATGGAGAACAGCTTATAAATCTGGTTTTGGCAAATATACTGCATTAGGTGCGAGAAAATTGGCAGAACACTTTGGTGATCCCGATGCGTCCATGGATGTCAAAGGATTAGAAATGCCAGCCTATGATCCTCGTGGCGCAAAGGGCATTGGCCTAAATTACGCGACCTCCAATCGTGGTGGATGTCACGTAACCGGCTATACTATCTCACCGGAGATTTTAGGAATTCCCCAACAAGTCGATCGCCTTTCGTATGAGGGTAAAGCATTATGGACAAAGACATTTCAAGACTTTACCAGTACGGTGAATTCTACGGTTAATTGTTTGTTTGTGACCTTTGCTTTAGGTGCTAAAGAATATGCAGAATTACTTTCAGCGGTGACTGGCTGGAATCTAACAGAAAATGATCTTCTTCTTATCGGAGAACGCATTTATAATCTGGAACGCGTTATCATGGGAAAACTGGGAATTGATGGTAAGTATGATACTTTGCCACAACGTTTGCTCAAAGAGCCCATGCCAGAAGGTCCGTCAAAAGGCGAAGTTGTAGATCTGGATAAAATGTTAAAAGAATACTATGAATTACGTGGCTGGAAAAATGGTCTTCCCACTAAGGAAAAACTGGAAGAACTGGGATTAGCCAATATTTTATAATGTAGGTTTTACTCCACATTGAGACCATTTTTTTTTGAAAATCCCTCCTCTACCATTTCTTTTCATATTTTTTTACAAATTAAAGAATCGGATAAGGAAGAGTTATGAATCCAGATATGCCCCAAATAATTCAAGTGGATGTCACCAACCATTGTAATTTTTCTTGTGTAATGTGTTTGCGTCAATCATGGAACGAAGTGCTACAACATTTTTCGGTGGATGTTTATCAAAAAGTGGCGAAAGAAAATTTTCCGTTTATAGAAAAGCTCCTTTTGTATGGGCAGGGCGAACCCTTGGTACATCCAGCTTTTCTTCAGATATTGGAAATAAGTCAAAAATATTTAGTAAAAGAGGCTGAAATAGCTTTTACTACTAATGGATCGCTTTTACATCCAAAAATAGCTGATAAAATTCTTAAATATCCCGTTAAGGAAATTGTGTTTTCATTAGATACCACTGACATCTTAAAACTCAAAAAAATACGGCGCGGTGCCACGCCACAACTTTTGGAAAACATTGCCTATTTGACAAAATTGAAAGGAAAAAATGGTTTTTCACGAATAGGAATTGAAACGGTGCTTATGAAATCGAATTTGCATGATTTGCTTAATGTAATTGAATATGCAGCACAATTAGATATTGATTTTATTGTAGTGAGTCATCTCATTCCGTATACAGAAAATATTCAGGATGAAGTGTTATATACCACGATTTCTGAAGAAAGCTGGGAGATTTCGAAATTAATTTTGGAACAAGGATGGGATATAATAAAGAAAGCAACGTATGAGATTTTTGAGACGATGTTGGGAACTTCAAATCCATTAACAGCTTATTATACGCTTAATTCTTTATGGAAAGAAGCTAGAGAGAAAAACGTGGATATTAACCCACCTTTGTTGTTTGAAGTTAAAGATCGGCTACCTTTGATTCAAGAAGCACAAAAAATATTTCATGATGCCCAAAAAATGGCTACAGAATATGGAATTACCGTTGATTTGCCTAAAATCGTGCCTAAAATTGAAGATCGCCATTGTCCTTATATTGAGCGCAACGCAACTGTCATAAAAGTGACGGGTGACGTTGCTCCATGTTTTAATTATCTCTACACCCATCCCTTATATATCAACAATCATTTCCGTAAAGAATATGCCATTTCTTTTGGAAATGTTAGAAATCAATCCTTGAAAAGCATTTGGAATTCCAAGAGGTATACGGATTTTCGAAAAAAACTAAAAACATTGAATCGTGATCTCCCATGGTGTGGGAATTGCCCATTTTCTACGGCGAATTGCTTTTATACAGAAACTAATTCGTATGATTGCTATGGGAATGCTCCGGGGTGCAATGAATGTCTCTTTAGCGTGGATATAGCAAAATGCCTTTTATAAAAAATCGATCTTGGTTAGGAGATTAAGAAATGGAAATAGAAGTTCGTGTGTTTGCAAATTTGCGTGAAATCTTAGGGACGAAGCAAATACACTTAAAATTTAATACGGAGCCCACGATTCGCGAGGTATTGAATGAAATCAGAGCGCGTTTTCCCAGTGGAGAGGCTTTTTTTGCTGAACTTTATGATTCGACTACTG
>WAPZ01000573.1 GCA_015520535.1 Candidatus Heimdallarchaeota archaeon | reverse complement strand
ATTGACGCGATCACTTCTTATGTTTTCTATATATGCATTCCATTTTTCCTTCATATAGTAAATAATGCACAATATACCAAAAATAAATGCTTACAAGCCTACGTTTCATAGTTATTACTCGGAGAAACTCACATCAGAACTTAGGATGGTTTTAATGGCACGAACACCAATAACGGGATTTTCAACTGAAATTACACCACGTATGAAGGGCGGATCATTTTTTGTGCGGGCTTTGACACTTTTTATGACTGTGGAACGGATTTCAAAACTAAGTGCATCACGGATGGCAACTTCAAAATCTGCTGAAAAGACAAGCTTCCAGACTGATTTCAAGGGCTCATTCCACACAATCAGTTCTAGTTGATCTTGTTGTGGATTTTTCTTTCGATCTAAGATTATGTAAGGGCCATGGAGCGGATGAGGTTTTTTTTCGAAATGAATATTAATGGTCAAGGGATTAGTGACTTTAAGTTTCTTAGGAATTCGTTTACTTGTATTATCAACCGCTTCTTTTCCCAATATATCGGTTAATTTTTTAAGGATATCGACATTCAAGTGTTTTTCGTGAATTCTAGAGAAAATAAAGAGTGTTTTTGCATATTTTTGAGGGTTTGCATTAATATTATTCTCCGTAAGATAGTGAATGACAAATTGCAATAATTCTAAAGAAAGGAGTTTTTGTCCGCGAATATATGCTTCGATTCCGTAACGGTAGAGCGCATCAATCATGGGGACATCATTTTTAACGTGTGAAGCAAAAAAAGCTTTTGCTTCTTCGATGTCTCCTTGCGCAATATCATTGATGATCTTTCCAAAAACAATGGTAACTGGTAGCTCTGTTTTTTTATCAAATTCAATAGCATTGATACTATATCTTGCAAGTTGCAGCTGACCAAATAAAATAGAAATTAGACTTTGTAAGACTAAAATGTCTTCGATGGCTTCGGCTTGACTTTTTGTCAAAAAATGGTAAGAAACAATGCTTTGTGCATGTAACAATGCGGCAAAAAGACTATTTTGGTCTAAATATCGTTGCAGTAACCACAAATGAAATTGTAGTAATTCTGCAATTACAAAGGTTTGAATAATTTTTTCTTTTTCCATGCTAAGTGGATGCCCTAGTATTTCTTGTATTTTGATGCCAAGAAGTTTTAGATGGGTTTCTAATAAATACACATTTCCTTGTTCTTGTGCAAGATGGCATTGTTGGAGGATGGGATTGATTTGTTCAATGACATCATCAATAGTTAATGGTTCAGCCGGTTGTAATTGGCGTTTTGTTTTTTTTGCTGTAGATTTAGTTGGAGTTTTTTTGGTTCGGCGTTTTCTTATTCCTTCAACTTGAGAGGCTTTTCGTATATACTTTGTAAGATCTTCTAAATCGTTAATGAGCAACTGCAAATCAATATAACTACGGGATTTCCGTTTATAAGACCAGCTTAATTTAAAAATTCGCATAACAAGTTCGTCAAATTCTTCTTGTTTTTCTTCAGGAACCAAAGCAGCAAGGATGGATAGAAAAGCACCATTTGATAATCCCTCAATTCCATCAAAGCCTTCAAATTCCCTTATGGCACGAATAATACCTTCATCATCCGAAACAACTGCTACAAATTCTCCTTTGTCGCGAAAAAACTGGGCAATTGCTAGGACATCAATATCAGCTGGATCTTTATCAGCTCGAATGAGATGAGCTTGAATAGCTTTTACTGCGAGTTGCTTCCATTTTTTGGTATTACGATTGACATTAGCTAACGTGACACTTTTTGGTATTAACGGACGAATTTCTCGATATCGTCGCGGTAAATCCGACTCAATAACCGACCGTGGGGAGACTACTTTTATTTTTCGGGCTTTACAGACGGAAACGATCTCTGGAAGCTTTTTAGCAAACCCACTTTCCTCAAGAAGCGCATAAAAATTGGAATCAATTATAATTCGTTGAAAAAGCACTTGAGTTGGGGAAGAACTCGCAGATTCCATGCTTAAGAACACCAAAATTCCTTTGTATACAGCATATTATTGCGAGTTTAAAAAGATGGGAGGTACATCAAAAAAAAGAGTGATCACTAGAAAAAAGACGATAATTTCACTTAATAGTGCCAAAAATGAGGTATAAAAGTGATTTCAAAGAGGTTTCGTTCGATGCATTTCAGCTTTCATTTCTTCGATCTTTTTAGAGATCTTATACATTGTTTTTCGCATATCCGGGAGATAAGGTGCTTTTTCCAATATTTCATATTCAACGAGGTGCTTTAACGCATATCTTACTGCACGTGTAGAGAATTCCACTTTTTCAATGATTTCACTCGAAGACAAGGGTCCTTCTTTATCAACTACCTCAATTACTTTTTGCATACTCGGCACTAAATGTGCATGGGCTTTTTTTTCCAAATATTTCATTGCTACTTCCAGCGCCATTTACAGCACCTCTGTCTACTGTAAGTTTTATGTTGCCACTTTAAATAATCTTTGCTTGAGTGCACTTATAACAAATAATTATGGTTAGTTTAAGAGAGAAACGCGGTGTGAATCCAAGCATGAAGATTTTAAACATGAAAACAATCCTTCACATGACAAGAGATTTTTACGAGTACCATTTTCTACCATGTTAATTTCAAACCATTCTTGGTGGTAATAGTGAGTGCATTATTTAAAAGTTTAAAAAGCCTTTTCAGCAAAGTTGACCCTCAAATAGAATATCTTAGAGCACGAGACGCCCTTGCAATAAAAAAGTATACCGAAGCCATACAGCGATTTCAAAAAGCCGCCTCATATGCAGGAAATGAAGATTTCCGTGCCAGATGTTTTTTTGATGCGGCAATTGCAGCTACACATGTTGATAAGGAACAAGCAATTACGCTTTTTTATAGTTCTTCAAAACTATACGCCAAAAAAAAGGAATCTGAAAGTAAGGCATTAGAAGCCCTTGAAAGAGCATGGAATCTTCTTCTCACCGAAGAAAACTTAAATCCAGCCTTTGAAGAAATTCCAGTGATTTTAATGCTTTTTTATTTGTCACAAGGAAGAATTTCTTTAGCAAAAAAAATATACGAACATGTCACCCATTTAGACACACCAATCACGAAAAAAGTCGAACATATCTGGAATAGCGTCCAACAACGTGGCATTGAGGAACGAAACTATCAAGAACTTTACAAGTTAAATTTACCACGGGAATTCAGAAATATCGAGCGTAAAGCGCAATTTTTTATTCGTGCATATCAACAGATTGACATTGAATGGATGGACATGCCTAAAGAACTAGAATTAGGGCAAGCACTAGATATTAAGGCTAAAATAACCAATTATGCTCCTGTTGAAATAACTAATTTAGATTTAAAGGCAAGCAAACAAGGTATTAGTATTCGCCGACTAAAAACGCCCCTACCTATCAAAATGACCGAAAATGTACCCTCGTCCGTAATAATCACATACGAAATTTATCCACAAATCAGTGGGACATGGACGATCGGACCGTTATCAGCCACTTATTCCATAGTTTCAGAAGATGATCATCTAAAAGAGCAAAAGTTTACCATTGAGTCATCTGAAATAGAAATTTTTGTTAAAGAACCACCACACGTTTTGGATACAGTAATAGAAGCTATCAATT
>WAPZ01000572.1 GCA_015520535.1 Candidatus Heimdallarchaeota archaeon | reverse complement strand
GCATACGACAGATAAATATTGCGTAAATCTTCTGCCTAATTTCAGATTAGATATAAAATTAGTGTGTAAACTAAAAATTTCACGGTTCATGAACATGAAATTCTACAATTTTTATAAGGTTAGTGAAAAATGAACGT
This sequence comes from Candidatus Heimdallarchaeota archaeon, assembly GCA_015520535.1. Lineage (GTDB taxonomy): Archaea > Asgardarchaeota > Heimdallarchaeia > Hodarchaeales > S146-22 > S146-22. The sequence continues at coordinate 5,927 of WAPZ01000572.1, read as the reverse complement.
TCGCCAATTTCATATTGAAATCCTTCGTAAAAGAAAATGGCTGTTTTTAGCGGTCATTCTTACTGCTGTTGTGGCTAATTTTCTTCAAATTTTGATTCCCTTGGTTATTAAAGAAGCAGTAGATGCGCTTTCAACTGCAATAAAAGAAAATCAAGCGTTAAGTGGAATTTTTTCTGAAATAATTGGGTATATAATGGCAATAATTATTATTTCTTCCGTGATGGCTGTCGTAAATTTTACTCTCCGGTATTTAGCGGCAATTTTTTCGCAAAGAATTATTAGAGACTTGCGGTACGAAATTATGAAAAAATACCTCTATATGCCGTTTGAAGTGCGAGTACAAAAACCATTAGGAGATTTAATGTCACGAATGGCTTTAGATGTAGATTTTTTGCGAGAATGGTATGCGTTTGGCATTCGCTCCTTAATTACTGGTTTACTAATGTTTACTTTGGTTTATTTGTCTATATTAGCGTTAGATTGGCGGTTATTTGCCGTTTTATTGCTTTTCCTTCCACTTTTTGGCGCTGCAATCCGCTATTGGCCCCGAAAACTCGGTCCTCTCTTTTATGAAAACCGACGTGAGTATGGTAATCTGACACACATAATCGAAGAGAATTTAATGGGTATTCGAGTGGTTCGTGCCTATCAATTACAAGATTATGAATTTAACTACTTTCACTCAGCTAACCAGCGCTATTTACAACGACAAAAAAAGATTTTTACCATCAGAGCTCAATATCTGTCAATAATTCTAATGTTCAGTATAATTATGACAGCTGCCATCTTGTTGGTTGGTGGGTTGTTAGTTATTTCTGACGAAATTACCATAGGAACGTTAGTTGCTGTAGTAACATATCTCGGATATTTATATGGTCCAACACGCTTTTTGGGATTCTCAACGGTAATTTATCACCGCGCTAATGCGGGAGCAGAGCGAATAATTGAAACACTCCAATTACCAGAAGAACAAGATTATAAAAAGCCCGTAAGGGAAAAGATTGAACTTGTGATTGGAAAAAAAGGGGCTTCTTTCTCCATTCATGACCTTTGGTTTAAATATCCAGTAACGAATGGAACTGCACGAAGTCAAAATAATACTTGGGTTTTAAAGGGCATTAATCTCCATATAAAGGCTGGAGAAAAAATTGCTTTAATCGGACCGACGGGATGCGGAAAGTCAACACTAATCCAACTATTATTACGATTTTATGATCCAACAAAAGGCAAAATAACCTTGAATGACGTAGATATCCGTTGTTTCAATTTACAAGAATATCGACGCATTTTTGGTTATGTACCACAAGAAACCTTTTTATTTCAAGGAACAATCGTAGAAAATTTGCGTTATGCGGATCCAGAACTTTCAGTAAATCGTGTCTATCCAGTCATAGAAGCAACTCGTGTTTCAGAGTTTATTGAACGACTTCCAAAAGGCTTAGAGACGGAAGTCGGAGAACGTGGCTATCAACTCTCTGGTGGACAACGTCAACGAATTGCACTGGCACGGGCTCTTTTACATAATCCCGCAGTTTTAATTTTAGACGACGCCTTATCCGCGGTTGATGCCGAGACTGAAGCGCAAATTTATCAAGAATTAGAGCCTTATCTGGCAAACAAAACGGTCATTATAGTGACCCATCGTATTTCAACCTTGAAATACGTTGATCGTGTTGTTTTAATGGTGAATGGTAGCATTTTAGAAGAAGGGAGCATTGAAGATCTCAAAACCAGCGGAACCTTTTTCCCAAAACTGTTGAGCGCAGAAAAAACTGGGTTTATCAACTTTAGTGAATTATATGAAGATATCTACCAAAAAACTTGAGGAAAAGGAAACATTGAATTAGAATAGATGTGTAAATAGGATTGATGTGAAAAAAATGGCATGGATAGTTGGACGATCAGATAAAAAAGCGAGTTTATCTGACTTCAAATTACTAGGCTGGCTTTTTGGACGATATGGAACGCGAAGAAAAAAGGCGTTTCTCTTTTTGACAATTTTTTCATTTGGCTCATTTGTGACAGAATTAATCTTTCCTTTGCTCCTCAAATTTGCTATTGATGATTATATTCTGACAAAAAAAATTCAAGGACTTTATTTCATTATTGGACTGTACGCTGTATTTATTGTAATTGGTATGTTATTCATGGGGTTTCGACAATATTTTAATCGAATGTTAGCCGCTTATATTGCATTTGATGTAAGAGAAGATCTATTTAAAAAATTTCATTCCCTTTCAATGGATTTTTACGATAAACATCCTAGTGGCAAATTAATTTCCCGAAGTACGAGTGACGTTGAAAATTTGTCCAATATGTTGGGTCAAACATTAATTGAGAGCGTATTTAACATCTTTTTGGTCATTTCCATTTATTTGGTGCTGTTTCAATTAAATTTGGTTATTGGACTGTCATTACTTCTTATTGCTCCATTAACATTACTCATTCTGTTCGTATTTAGAAGAATTGCGCGTCCAGCGTATGATCGAACACGAAAAACCATTGCCGCTCTATTAGCTGATACACAAGAAAATTTAGAAGGACTTCGTGTGACAAAAGCCTTTTCTCGGGAAGAACTGAACCTAAAGCGCTTCCAACAGCTCAACCAAGAAAATTATAGCGCCTACAAGACTGCTGCCTTTTATACTTCCCTAATTTTTCCGACATTCGACTTATTAACAGGTATGGGGATTGTATTTATTTTATTTTTAGGAGCACCAGCAACTATTGCTGGAACTTTAACCATTGGGGAATTAGCTGCCAGTATTGCTTATCTTCAACGGCTTTTACGTCCCATCCTTTTCATTGTTGTCCAATATAATGATTTGCAATCCGGTCTGGCAGCGACTGTGAGAATTCATGAAATTGTTACGGAAAAACCCACCGTCCAACAGCATGAAGAACTTTTACCCGCAAATTTTGCGTACGATTCACTTAAAGGAGAACTCTCCATCCAAAACTTGAGATTTGAATATGTGCCCGGTGTGCCAGTCTATAAGGATTTTTCGCTTCATATACCAGCACGACAATCCATCGCTATTGTTGGACATACCGGTGCTGGTAAAAGCACCTTAGTAAATATTCTTTTGCGTTTTTACGAATACAAGGACGGATTAATCACATTAGATGGCATTGACATCAGAAAATTCCCCTTAAAAAAGTGGTATGAACTTGTCGGCTATGTAGATCAAAATAACTTTCTTTTCAGCCGTTCAATTAAAGACAACTTACTCTATGGAAATCCACATGCCACTATTGACGATGTAAAACGTGTTTTACGCCAAATTGGCTTAGAACACTATGTGAATGCCTTACCGGAAGGAATTGACACTATCATAGGAGAACGTGGGGCAACACTTTCCGAAGGCCAACGCCAATTATTATGCTTAGGACGAGCGTTACTTAAAAATCCAAAAATTTTGATCTTAGATGAGGCAACCAGTAGTGTCGATTCATACACTGAATTTTTAATCCAAAAAACGCTGGAAACTCAGTTTAAAGACAAAACTCTGATTGTCATCGCCCACCGACTTTCGACACTCAAAATTGTTGATCGGATTGTGGTTATAGAAAAAGGAACTATCGTGGAAGAGGGAACATTTTACGAATTAGTAAGAAAAGAAGACGGAAAATTCACCCGTCTCTATAAACAACAAGTTTTGGCAACTCTCACATAATATACGAAACATAAATCCACATTTAATGAAATTTGGTGGTGAATAAATAGATGAAATTGCAAGAAAATCATAAGAAACCAAAAACTCCAAAAGAAGTTTTGTTAAACCATTCTGAACCAAAAGATGCTAGAATCCAAGCTGCTTTTCGGTTAATGAACGATCCTTCTGATGAAGCTCTTGAAACACTTATTGAAGCACTTTTTACCGATCCCAGTCCAATTGTTCGGCACGAATGTGCCTTTGCATTAGGTGAAACGGCATCAAAAAAAGTAGTACCGTATCTCATAAAATCAATGGAAACTGATCCAAACCCATTTGTTGTTCATGAAGCTGCATTGGCACTGGGAACATTGGGCGATAAGCGTGCTGTAGAACCACTCAAAAAATTGTTAAACCATGAAAATCCCGATATCAAAGAATCCGCCGAAATTGCACTTGAACGAATTTTTGCCGATTATGATAACTATTTTGACGAACGACCTCCCAAAACCTAATTTTAATTTTTTTTGGTGAATTCAATGCCTTTTTTTCTCATTGTGCATCCGAAGATGGGAATTGCCGGTGATATGTTTATTGGGGCGCTTTTCAGTTTAACATCACCTAAAATTGCTCAAGCTGTTGAAAATATACTTCAAGAATTGAAGACGTATGGAACAATCGAATTCAGCAGAAGAGAGGGTGGCATTGAAGTTACCACACAATTTCAAGAGTCCCACCTTCATTTCCATGAAGCAAGAACATTACTCGCTCAAATTCTCGAAAAATCTCAAATTTCCACTCCATATCAAATATTTGCAAAAAATACCTTAGAAACATTAATTCGTGCAGAAACCTATGTTCATACAAATGTGATTCCGCAAATGTCAAATGCTAAAAGCACATACACGACAACAGAACACAATCACACACATCACAATGGTACACTCCATGAAGCAGCTGATATCATTTTAGATACATTTCTACCGGCATTTCTGCTGTACAACCTTAATATTGACCTTTCCAATGTATTTTACATCCCCCCTATTTATGTTGGTGACGGAAAAATCACCTTTTCTCATGGTACTTTTGATGTTCCCGCTCCCGCAACTAAATATATTCTAGAAGAAGCTAAACTTGAGTATAGAAAAGGACCAGTACCAGTCGAATTAACCACACCAACCGGTGCCGCATTAATGGCAGCACTCAACCCCAAACCACTAAAAATCGACCACATTGAGTTCTCACAAAGCCCCAATGTAAAAAAAGGAATCGGAGTCGGTCACAAAAAACTTTCCGTTCCCAATCATCTAATCTGCTACTTAACATCGAAAAAACCAATAAGCACTGACTAAGGAGATATTAATGAACAAAAGCAATTCTGATACGAATATTGAAATAGAAAATCCCTTAACACGATTTTCGAACCGCGTCGCTTATTATGTAAAATATCGTCCCCGTTATCCGCCACAAATTCTTACACTGCTCAAAAAAACGTATAATTTGAAGACAACATCGATTATTGCTGATATCGGCTCTGGTACGGGATTTCTCGCAGAATTGTTCCTTAAAAACGGCAACACTGTATTTGGAGTTGAGCCAAATCAAGACATGAGACATACTGCCGAACAACTGTTAAAAAACTACCCCAAATTTCATAGCGTCGAAGGCACTGCTGAAAAGACCACGTTAACTTCAAATAGTGTAGATTTTATTACCTGTGGACAATCATTTCATTGGTTTGATCGTGAAAAGGCAAAAAAAGAATTTCAACGTATATTAAAGAATAATGGTGTGGTGGTAATCATCTGGAACGACCGCAAAGTCCAATCACCCTTTTCTATGGATTATGAACGCCTACTTTTAAAGTACGGAACCGATTTTACTAAAGTCGATCACAAAAGAATCACGGATGAGATTCTCTCGGATTTCTACCATCCTTTTTCATGGAAGCTAGATATCTTCCCAAATAAACAAATTTTAGACTTTGATGGTCTCAAAGGGCGATTATTATCAGCGTCTTACGTACCACTGCCCGGACATCCAAATTTCAACAATATGATGCAAACACTAAAAGAAATTTTCGAACGCCACCAAAAGAACGGAAAAATTGTCTTTGAATACGACTGCAAAGTTTATCATGGACGTTTTAAATGAAATTCAGTTTTTTACGCTTTATTTAATTATAACACTGAGAGAAATTATTCAGTTAGATAAATATTGACACAATGACTGCACTAGGATGGAAGAAACTATTTATGGTTGTTTAAACAT
>WAPZ01000571.1 GCA_015520535.1 Candidatus Heimdallarchaeota archaeon | reverse complement strand
ACATATTTCAATTCAGCTAGTTCTGGAATCTGTTTTGAAACGGTATATTGTTGGTGTAGTTTTCATCAATTGTGGTGGTGACTGTTGATATTTTTCGGATGTATTTACGTTGCTACTTTTCCCGCCGCACTATTTAAATGTTGCAGATTACGGGCAAAAAAGCCATTCATCACTTTAGACGATTTAATCAGTATTATAAAGCCGTGAAATTTATAGGTAGAGTATGAAAAAATATTTTGTATTTCTGCTTCACTCTATTTCTAGGGTTTTTCGCTTAATGAGATCGTCAATGACTTCTAAGCTTTCACTAGCAATTCTTGTATTGAAGTCAAAAGAGAAAACTGGTTCTAGGTACATCCATTTAGAAAAGTCGTTTGTCAGACGGAAAATGCCGATTGCATAATTAGTAGCAGAGATTTTGGTGGGGTCGATGACGATACCAATGGCTTTAGGATAGAGCATTTGAAATGCGGTTTGTGTGCGTTTGTCAGTCGCTGACATGAAGATGCCATGAGAGGGATGGGAATGGTACCAGCCACAGATGAAAGGGTCTTTCCGATATCGGCGAGCTAATGGAGCTAATTTTTTGTAATTTTGGACTTCTACGTGAGATCGGGATCCATGTGTGATGGCGATGGCGTCAATAATTGAAATTTCGGCATCATTTATAGTGACTTCTTTGAAAGAGCCGATTAAAACGCCAATGACTTCTTTGTAGGCGGTTATGGGAATAAAGGGATTAGCATAATATCGTGCATGATAGAGCATTTTCCAATAGGTTTTGGGGCGGATTTCCACTTTGGCGGGAGGTGCTGTCAGCTGTTGATTAGGCATTTAAAATCACGCGCAAATATCTATTAGAAGAGGCGATCAATTACAAGGGTTTTTATTACAATTCATTTTTGAGTTTTGCGGCTTAAAATTTTTTCCACGAATTCTTTGGGAAAAGAGGAAGATGTGTTGTGGTTTAGAGCAATTTGTACTGTTTGATGCTGGTTGTGTCCTTAGTTAGACTAAAAGGCGTATTTGTATGAAATGTGGATTTGTGAGATTGTCGATTCGGTATTCCAAGATGTTATTGGCTTCAAGGATCTGTAAACCTCGTAAGATTTCATTTTTCGAAAGGTCTAAGATTTCACAGAGTCGATCCATACTGAAATCGCCATGTAAGCGTCCGAGGACTTGTAAAAGATTTGTGATGATGCGGAGGTCATTGGGGTTTTTGAGAATTTGAGCGAACAATTTTTCGGCATTATCTTGAAGAATTTCTCGTATTTTTAGGAGTTGTTGGTATCGTGTGAGATATTCCGAAAGAAGCGTGTCGATTTGTGTGAGTTGTGAGATAAGCTCGTGCATTTCGAGTTGGTCAAATAGATTGAGTGTGGGGATTCGGTCGTGAAAGATTTCTTGGAGTTCTTCGTTCAGTTTTTCTAAGCTGAGATTTTCGGTTTCGTCGTCATGTTTAATTTGGACAAAGTAAATGTTTGGTCCAAAACTTAAAGAAACAAGGACATTGCGACTAATTCGGTAATATTTTCTTTCGGGACCAACGTTGCTTTTTTGTGTTTCACTTTCCACAATGCCAAGTTCTTCTAGTATTTTTAGGTGTTTTTGGATCGCACGCTGGGTAATTCCGAGTATTTGTGCTAGTTGAAAGGCATAGCGTGGTTCCTCAGAAAGTAGTCGTAAGATTCGTCGTCGCGTAGGATTTCCTAGGACCGCCAAAATGTCATCTAACTCCAAGTGTTTCATCTCCTTCACGCTATCACCTCCTCACCTTATCATTTATTTTATCTAAGGTTGGAGGTGAGGGTTATCATTATATGTGTTCAAAATTCGCGTCTCATTATGAATAGAGGGCTTGTAAGCAATAAAAAATAAAAAAATTGGGGGAAATGATGTGGTGTTTTTAATTGATGAGCTTAGACCATGATTGGCATGGTCTCTTCAGGTGCCTTTTCTTGATGATATTTTCGTTCTTTGGAGATTTTGTCTAGGGCTTTCATGAAGTGTTCTTTTTTGATCTTGTAGTTTTTCAGTTGGTCTTCAGACAGTTTTTCTAGTTCCTCTTCGCTATGGAATTGGCTGAGAGCGTCTTCAATCGCCATTAGTGTAGCTTCATTTACCACGGCTTCAATGTCGGCTCCTGAAAAGCCCTCGGTTTTTTCAGCGAGTTCATTAAGATCGACATCATCAGCTAGGGGTTTTCCACGGGTATGAACCTTGAAGATTTCGATGCGTGATTCTTTGTCGGGTAATCCAACCTCTAAGAGATAGTCAAATCTGCCCGGTCTTAATAAGGCGGTATCAACCATGTCAATGCGGTTAGTTGCTCCGATGACGACAACACCGCTGAGTTCTTCGATGCCGTCCAATTCGGTAAGTAATTGTGACACGATGCGTTCGGTGACATGAGAGTCAGCTCCGCCGCCACGGCGTGGGGCTAACGAGTCAATTTCGTCGAAGAATATTACACATGGTGCAGCTTGTCGTGCTTTTCTGAAGATTTCTCGAACTGCTTTTTCACTTTCACCGACCCATTTGCTTAACAGTTCGGGTCCTTTGACGGATATGAAGTTTGATTGGGTTTCAGTGGCAACCGCTTTTGCTAACATGGTTTTTCCGGTGCCTGGAGGACCATAAAGTAGAATACCTTTTGGTTGTTTTGCTTTGAAGTGTTTAAACAGTTTTGGATATTTCAAGTGCCATTCAATCGTCTTAATCAATTGTTTTTTTACATCGTGTAATCCGCCAATGTCATCCCAGTGGACGTTTGGGACATCAATGATTACTTCACGGAGAGCAGAGGGCTCAATGGTAGCTAGAGCGTCGATAAAGTCTTGTTGGGTGATTTCGATTTTTTCCAGGACTTCTTGGGGTATTTCTTTTTGTTCTAAATCAATTTCTGGTAGAATTCGTCTGAGTGCATTTAGTGCGGCTTCTTTGGCTAGTGCAGCAAGATCAGCACCAACGAAGCCGTGAGTAATTTCTGCGAGTTTTTGAAGGTTTACATCGTCACTTAAGGGCATGCCACGGGTGTGTATCTGTAGAATTTCAAGTCTCCCTTGTTTGTTCGGGATTCCGATTTCAATTTCTCGGTCAAATCTCCCCGGTCGACGTAATGCGGGATCGATAGCATTGGGTCGATTTGTGGCTCCGATTACGACGACTTGTCCGCGTGATTGCATGCCATCCATTAATGCCAGCAATTGGGCTACTACACGGCGTTCCACTTCACCGGAGGTTTCATCGCGTTTTGGTGCAATGGAATCGATTTCATCAATGAATATGATACTGGGTGCATTTTTTTCGGCTTCTTCAAAAACCTTTCTCAGATTTTGTTCGGATTCACCATAGAATTTTGACATGATTTCAGGTCCACTAATGGTGTAAAAGTTTGCATTGGTTTCGTTTGCCAGTGCTTTTGCGAGTAACGTTTTTCCGGTGCCGGGCGGTCCGTATAACAATACACCTTTTGGCGGCTCGATGCCGATTCGTTCAAAGAGTTCGGGGTGTTTCATTGGTAGTTCAACCATTTCTCGGATTTTTTGAATGGCGTCAGATAAGCCACCAATGTCTTCATAGGTCACCTTAGGAATCTTTCCTAGTTCAGATTCTTTAACTGGTTGGTCAGTGACTACCATTTCCGTTTCTAAGGTAATAATGACGGCGTCAGCGCGTGGTTGTACGGATTTTACTATGAAGAGAAATCGTCCGGCAATAGTTGGTATTTCAATGTAATCGCCAACTGACATGACGCGGTTTTCAAAGCGATGCCGCAAAAATTCGCCGACATTCCCACCTAAGCGTAAGCCTTCCATTGTCGGTGCTAAAACTACTCGTTGAGCTTGAACAGGTTCGATCTTTTCAATATATACATAGTCACCTAATGAGACGCCCGCGTTTTTTCTGACATAGCCATCGATTCGTATGATGCCACGGTTTCGGTCTTGTGGATAGCCGTGCCACACAACGGCAGCTGTACTTTTCCGCGGTCCTGTGATTTTAATAACGTCACCTGTTTGTATACCATATTTTTCCGCAACCACGGGATCAAGTCTTGCAATACCGCGCCCGACATCGGGCGTATTAGCTTCCATTACCTTTAATTTTATAC
>WAPZ01000570.1 GCA_015520535.1 Candidatus Heimdallarchaeota archaeon | reverse complement strand
GAATTAAGAAAAGAAGAAGTAATAAAGTGGATTTTTCAACGAATTAAGAAAAAAAAGGAATAGGATAATCAAAAACTTGAAATTAATAGCTAAACAAAGATAATAGATTTCAATCCATCTAATAGCAAAAGATGCTCTCAATTCAATAAGATGAAAAAAGATTGTATTTGGTGACATAAGTAGATGGAAACAAAACAATTCATATAAATATTGGCAAATAAAGGAGTTTAAGGAATACCGGCTGACTAAAAAATCAAATGACGGTATTTTAACCAATGAAAAGTAAACAATGAACTTTCTAGCAAACTAAAAACATTTAAATGCCCATAATAATATGTTTCTTGTGAAGAGACAACCAAACAAAGCGCCGGTAGTCTAGTCTGGTCTAGGACCCTGGCCTCCCATTTAGTGTAACTCTCTTACAGTTTGAATATTAATGTTCAAAAAAATATGTTCTATAAAAATCCTAAAAAAAGGTAAAAACGGAAAAAAAACTAAAGGAGAGAGCCAGTGACCCGGGTTCGAATCCCGGCCGGCGCACCACTTTCTTTACCTATATTCAAAAATATCAGCTGTGAATTTGCGATTTTTCCTTATAGGTAATACAATTTTGTTACAATGATGAAAAAAGCCCTTCTGAGGGATATTGACTTATAAATATCCCAGATGATGAAGATCTTGAGTTCTGAGTTTTCATAATTATAATTAAGTCGATTAAAGACGTTGAATGGAGAATAAAAGATTGGAAACAAAGCCAACAGTGACTGTTTCATTGATTGGGCGTTTTCGAGAATTATTTCAAAGCGATACAGTGAGTGTAGAACTTAATAATGGAGATTCGGTTAAAGGTACACACACAACGATAAAGGACATTCTAATTAAATTATCTGAAAAACTAAAATCACAGCAAGAAGCCTTTCAAGAATTCAAATCGTTCTTTCATGAAAATTGGGAGCCAAAACGTTCCCTTCTCCTTTTATATAATGACCAAGAAATTCGAGCCTTAGACTTAGGTATACATACGCCAGTCAAACCGCAAGATACCATCTTATTAGTTCCAACAATCCATGGTGGGTAACCATACAACAAATAAATCCATCACTCTTCTTTTTTGCCTAAGATATTGAACTGGCGAATATTTTTTTACGACCGCATTGCCAGAACAAAAAACCCTTATATGTGAGTTTTTAATCCGTAAGTTAGTTTACTTTGAAAATTTAGCCAAACGAGGTTATATAATGAAGATTATTGACATACATCACCATTTTTTCTCAACCAGTACAATTACGGCCTTTGAAAAAATGCTAGGGCCAAAAACAATGGAAGAATTCAAAAAACGAATGGAAAATTCTCAACGAATTTCACAATTTCAAAATTTAAAGAGCCCGGTTGAACAAGCACAAATACTGCGGAAAGATATGAAAAGAAAGGGCATTGACCAAGTGCTTCTTATGGCTTTTACGTATGATGCTGAAAGTGCGTTTGAAGCGCATCAATCCTATCCAGAATCATTTCCCGGTGTAATTCCTTTTCTAAATCCCGAGATTGACCGTGATTCTAATATTTTATTGGAATGGAAGGAAAAGGGTGCAGTGGGTGTGAAATTTTACCCCGGAATGTGGAATAAAATGCGTTTTTCCGATGACTCTTTATTTCCCTACCTAAAAAAAATTGAGGAGTTAGATTTAGTTCCTCTAATACATTTTGGCGTTATGAAGGGCGCAACACAAAGAAACTGGCCGATAAATCCACTAGAACTTAAACCATGGCTCCAGAGAACAGATTTGAATTTGAATTTCGTTATAGCACATTTTGGTGCAGGTTATCTGCGTGAAATCCTGTTAATGGCTTATAGTTATGGTAAAAAAATCTATGTTGACACGTCAGGATCAAATGATTGGATTTTTTGGTCACCATGGCAAGATTTGACCTACGTATTTGAAAAAACCATTAAAGCGTTAGGTTCAGATCATGTACTTTTTGGAACGGATTCTGGGCTTAATTTGCTGCGAAAAGACGTTATAGATCGTCAGTTAGGGATTTTAACAGATCTTATGGCAAAAAAGATTATTACATTAGAGGATAAAGCCAAAATTTTGGGTCTTAATGCAAAAGAGTTGTTTGGGATTTAACTGGGCATGGAAAGAAAAAAATGTCCCCTCATGGTAACCCCCCAACCTCATTCCGAGCCAAGGCTCTTAGTCAGTTGGGAACTGAGGGCATGAGGGGGATAATGATGATATTTGAGATTGCCCTGCATGTTGCAAGAAGGACTGGCCGGGTGTCATTGTCCCCCAACTTCAAGGATTTTGTGACGTTGGGGATGTGAGCTGGGCTCACTCTCGCCCGGGGCCCATCTTCTTGCTTCGTGTGCGAGGGCAAGACTCTGGTATTGCCTTATGTTTGCTCTTCCCGTCATCTTTTGCTTGTTTTATCGGGGAAGTCCTCGAATAAGGCGTTGTCCCGTCATCGTCTGTTCTTTCATTGGTTTTCGCTACATTTATATCTTTTCAATGATCACTTTTTTTGAAGGTTAAACCGCCAAAAACATTTTAATTTACCAATTTTTAACAAAATGACGTGTAACACCAATGAATAAATTGAAGATTGCGTTAGGTGGAACATTTGATCGCCTTCATGTTGGGCATAAAGTGTTACTGACTATTGCCGCAAGATTGGGCAAAAAACTTTACATTGCCGTAACTACCGATGCATATATTACATCGTCAAAAAAACAAGCTAAGGAAAAAATTGAGCCCTATAATTTTCGTGTGAAGCGTGTGTTAGACTATGTGCATTCGATAGATCCCACTATTGAGGTTGTTATCCTTCCACTAGAGTATAAAGATCATGACTTAGAGTTTACCCCACCATTAGATGCAGATGCGATCTTAGTTTCAGAAGAGACGTACAAACAAGCACTTCGAATTAATGAACGTCGTAAACTGTTACACAAGCCACCACTCGATATTATTTTAATTCCAACTGTCTTAACCAAACATGGCAGAATTTCGTCAACCTACCTTCGGTTAAAAAATCAGACAGCTGAAGATAATACAAATTAACGTTTTTTCATCAAAAGGTCTTAATTCACCAAATAAGGCAAAACACTCCTTTTTATAAAGAAAATAAACCTTTAACGCTTTATTTCGCCAAAAAACTTTTTTACTGGCATCAAATAGGTCAAATCTAGGTTTAAATTATTTAAAAAATCGATTAATGCCGTATCTAATGTCAAAAAATGTATTTGATTCCATGTAGCGAGAGAAAAAAGCAAACAATCTATTAAATCTGGATGTCCGAGTTCCTTCATTTTTATGGCATTCAAAAAAGCCATTGGATGTGGTTCCAGAGAATTATATCGTTCTTGAATTGAACGTAATCCAAGAAGAAATAATTTTTCACTGTGTTCTTTCCATTTACCATTTCTTTTCAATTTAAGAGCAATCCATGAAAGTTCTAACAAGCTGAACGGCGTATAATAAAGTTGAATTTGATCATCCAAATCATGTAACTGCTTTAACACTTTAATGATCTCTTGATTTTGGACAGCAATGCCAATGGTGGGAAGAAAAAAAGACGTATCAAGCAGTAGATGAAAGTCGTTCATAATGCTTTTGCTCCGTTTCACTAATTTTTTCTGCTTCATCAAGGGTAATAGTAGCCCATTTATCTCCGTATAAGGCTAATTCTAAAGGATCTGGTATTGGGATAATTGTAATCGTGTTATCTTTTACTTGAAGTTCGATAAGGTCACCTTCTTTTAAATTCAGTGACTTTAGAACTTTTTTTGGAAGATATATTTGTCCACGTTTACCGATTCGCGATTTCATTTTAAGGAACATAGGTGTCACCTTTCATGTAACTTCTTTTGTATCTGATTAATAAACTTTTTCATGAAAATTGCATTTTAGCTGCTTAATTGACTGAGATGATGGTGAAAACGAGGAATGTATCATTTATTAACTAAGAATTTGTAGCGTTATTTAGACAAATACGCTATTGTAGTTAGATTTTTATAGAATTCAAGCTTAAAAGTGTTCTTCAAGAGCGCTTAGAAAGATTATATGACAGAGGAGGTAAAATTCATGCCTAAATTTAAGATTGAAGAAGCCGTTAAAATGATGCATAAGCGTGAGTTTGTGCGAAACCTCGGAGTTATAGCACACATTGACCACGGAAAAAGTACACTGACGGATTCCCTTCTGGCATCAAGTGGTTTATTGGCAGAGAGTGTTGCGGGTGAAGCTCGAGCCACTGACACACGACCAGATGAACAAGAAAGAGGTATTACAATTAAGACAACTGGAATTTCTTTAGTTCATGAGATGGGCGGCAATACATATATTATTAATCTTCAAGATACACCCGGACACGTTGACTTTTCGGGTGAAGTTACTTCAGCTTTAAGAGTCGTGGATGGAGCGTTAGTTGTAGTTGATGCCGTTGAAGGAGTCATGGTTCAAACAGAAGTAGTTACACGTCAAGCATTAACAGAACGGGTCCGGCCCGTCTTAATGATTAATAAAGTCGATCGTTTGATAACAGAAATGAGACTACCTCCAGAAGATGCTTATGACCGCTTTAAAGAAATAATAAGAGACTTCAACAATCTCGTGCAAACTTATGCACCTCCAGAATTCAAAGAAAAATGGCAAGTAGATCCACGTAAAGGAACAGTAGCCTTTGGCTCTGCAAAGCATCGTTTTGGACTCACAATTCCCGCATTCGCCGAACTATGGGCTAAAAAACTTGGAAAAGATCCAAAAGAACTGATTAAAGCCTTGTGGGCAAAGAAAAATTTCGTGAACGGCATTCTCAAGCCAACATATCAAATTTATGAAGGTGCAGAAAAAGGAGATATTGAATTTCTTAAAAAGGTTGCTTCACAATTAGGTCTCAAAATTGAAGATAGTACTTGGCATCTTCCGCCAAAACAACTAGCAAAAGCTATATTGGAAAAATGGATGCCCGTTGAGAAAGCAGTACTTGACATGATTTGTACTCATATTCCTTCACCACTAGAAGCACAAAAAATTAGAATACCAGCAATTTGGGAAGGTGACTTAGAATCACCAATTGGTCAAGCGATGCTTAATTGCGACGAAAATGCTGACGTAATGATTGCCATTTCAAAAATGATTCCACTCCGAGCCAAGCGTATTATTGCCATGGGGCGAATATTTTCTGGTACACTAAAGCCGGGCGCCAAAGTCACTTGCTTTTTACCCGGATATCAGCCAGGAAAAGAACGTGAAAAATCGTTTACGACCAATGTGCAAACGGTCGGCATCTTAATGGCTAAAGATGTCGAAAACGTTGATGGTGTTCCTGCTGGAAATATTGTTGCGATTGGTGGACTTAAAGGCGCCGTTGCTTCAGCTACTGTTTCCACATTAAGTGATGTTGTACCCTTTAAAGCCCTATCTTTTGCAGTCGAACCTGTTGTAACTATTGCTTTAGAGCCAAAGAAACCAGCTGATTTACCTAAATTAGTTGAAGGTATGTCGCTCATGGAGCTTGTAGACCCGAGTTTGAAGGCAATTATCAATGAAGAAACAGGAGAATATATTCTAGCTGGAACGGGAGAATTACATTTGGAAATTGCGGTAAAAGACTTACAAGAAATGCAGAACATTGAGGTGATCCAATCTAAACCAATCGTTGTGTTCAGAGAATCCGTAAAAGCCACATCAGAATATCCAGCGTTAGCAAAGAGTCCAAACAAGCACAACCGATTATGGTTTGTCGCTGAGCCATTGGAAAAAGAAGTCATCGAAGCTGTAGAAAATGGTACTATCAATCAATATACTGATCCAAGAAAAATGGCCAAGATTTTGCAAGAAATCGGGTGGGATAGATCTGAAGCCAGAAATGTATGGGGCTTTGGTCCAACCGAACAAGACCCAAGTGTACTCGTGGATGCAACAAAAGGTGTCCAATACCTTCGAGAAATCAAGGATTATACCTTACAAGGATTTAGATGGGCAGCAAAGAACGGTCCATTATGCGGCGAGCCAATCTATGGCGTCAAAGTGAAAATTGTGGATGTGACCTTGCACGAAGACGCAGTTCACCGTGGTGCCAATCAAATTATCCCGACCGCAAGACGTGCAACCTTTGGTTCCATGCTTTTGGCAAAGCCAATCCTATTAGAGCCAATCTACCGAATTGAAATCCAGGTTCCAGAACAATACTTAGGAAATGTCTATACCGTGCTGACAAAGCGTCGTGGACAAGTAATTGATACCCGACGTCGTGAAGGAACACCTTTACACGTAGTTGTCGGGCATCTACCCGTCGCTGAGTCATTTGGAATTGTTTCTGACCTACGATCCGAGACCTCTGGTAATGCCTTTTCACAAATGGTCTTCGATCATTGGGCACCCGCACCTGGAGACCCAATGAAACCAGGCCCAGAAGGAGGTTTAGCACGACAGTTCGTAGAAGAAGTCCGTAAGAGAAAGGGTTTCCACAGTATCGAACCACCGAAACCCGAAGACTATGTAGACAAACTCTAAATCTCTATTTACTTCTTTTTTTTATCAAACAGCAACGCTTATGCCTATATAGATACAAAATAGAGATTTACCCGCATTAAGGCTCTAATGTTTTTTAATAACTCATTCATAAAAATATTCACCGCGATTCTACGACGTTTTCAAAACAACTCCGTTGAGTTCACTTCAAACATGGCTAAAGATAAAATTAAAATGCGGTTTTTTTTGAGAGGTATTTGCAGAACACTTGAGAAATCGAAGTTCTTTTTACAGTTATTACAAGTAGAGAAAATGAGGTTATGATTATGCGGCCATCTGGATGGACATTCCTTTTAATAGCACTAGGATTGATATTTTTAGGAGCAGCAATCTTTGAAAATCAATTTGAATCCATATTAGAGATATTTAAGGAATTAACAGTAAGCACAAGGGCTGGCTCACCGGCGGCTTTAATGTTATGAGAAGGAGGATGAAAACTTGGTAGAATTTGATTCGCGGACTAAGTTAACAAAGTTACGAATTTTACGTTTAATAACACAAAGTATTTCGTTTATTTTATTAAATGCTGCAATTTTTAATGTTGCAGAGACATGGATAACCCTACCCGTGGAACAGCCACAAACGCAATATTCGGTCGCACATGGTACTTTTTATGTGATGCAACATCTACTAACAGCAGCAATTTTTCCCTTTATTGCGTTAGCGGTGTTTATATTAACGGGAGCTATACTTGGACGTTTTTTTTGCGGATGGGCATGTCCTTTTGGTTTAGTACAAGACCTTTTGGGGCTTATACCAACAAAAAAGTATCGAATTAGTCCTCATGATAATGACAATCTTCGTTCTTGGTCAGAAGTGCTAATTTTACTACCATTGGTATTTTTTTCGGCACTCATAGGCTTTCAATCCTTGGGCGGTAATGTAGCTTCTCTCAAAAGCCAATTTGGTGCCTTTTTCAGCGACCCATACTCAGCTTTAAGTCCAGCAACCACACTTTTTACCACAATACCTTTAATCTTAACGTCGGAAAATGGAATTGATTATGCCATTAAATCTTTTACATCCATTGTAAACATTATAACCTTAGGAAAAGTTGCTGTCGTTTTTATTCTTAAAGTCATAATTCTTCTCTTCGTGTTAATGCTAACTTTGTTTATCCCACGCGCTTGGTGTCGCTGGTTCTGCCCAACTGGACTAATAATGGGAAGATTAGCAAAATACAGTCTGATTGGCATTGCAAAAGATCCAATAAAATGTACAGACTGTGGTAAATGTGAAGCTGCCTGCCCAATGGATGTAGACATTGAAGGAAGCGAAGAAGATCGGATTCGATCACCACATTGCATTATGTGCTTCGATTGTATTGCAGCTTGCGAACCCGGCGCAATTAAATTGAAAATTTTATGATTTTACTACCAAAATACTCGGTAGATAAAGGAGTGTATCAAAATCCATCAAATATTAGGCTTCAAGAGGAAAATTAAAAGCGTAAAACCTTTCTTTTTCTTCTTTTTCTAATAAAAGCCGTCTTTGAAAACGTTTCTTTCGTGTGGCGTTTAACGTATATTTAGAAAGAAAAAAAGAGTTTAGTGTTCTCAGTCGGGCATTTTCATAATAATGAAGAATGCTTAGACGTTTTCTGCTTCTAAATAAACCAAACGTGCAAGTTCTCGAAGCCGTTGAACACCACGGATCTCATATTCAAACATTGGGACTTCAATCAGTTCATAAAGGTCTTCATATAGAAAGTGAAGTTGTTCTAAGTTTTCTTGAGTCATTTTGTGGCGAGCCCGGCAGTAAGGACAAGAAGGATTATCAGGTTGCAATTGATTAATGATGATTCGTTTAATAGGTATTGAGTACTGATTTAAAGTCCGAATAAGACGTTCTGTTTCCCATATAGCCATAACAGTAGGGATAGTAACAGCAATAAATTCCGTTTCTTCTTCATTGGCGAGATGGACACGCGCATGTTCGACACGCCGTTTCATTTCTTCTAAGGCAGCGAATGCTTGTTCTTCTTGACTCTGAGAACGCGGACCGGAGAACAATTGTTTGACTACCCCCATCATATTAGAAAGCCGACGTCGCATTTTAATGAGTTTAAATAACCATGAATCCATCATTTCGGGAAGTGACAGCAATTTGAGCGTATGCCCAGTTGGTGCGGTATCAAAGACAATGAGGTCGAATTCTGGGTTTTCCATGAAGCTAAGAAGTTGAATGAATGCCACTGCTTCATCAGAACCAGGTAACATAAGGTTAGAAGGGTCCTCACCAATGATTTCGTTAAAAAGTCCCGTGTCATCTTGTGTAGCAAGTAAATCACCATATTCGGAGACCGCACGTTCTGTATCAATTTCTAAAGCGTAAAGATTGGAAGTGTTGGGTATTTTGGTAAAATCTTGTCCACCAATTTGGTAATCAAAGGAATCCGAAAGGCTATGCGCCGGATCTGTAGAAATTACGAGTGTTTTATATCCCATATCTGATGCAAGAACGGCAGTAGCTGCTGAAAAGGTTGTTTTTCCGACTCCGCCTTTGCCACCGAAAAAGAGATATTTTTTAGATAAAATATCC
>WAPZ01000569.1 GCA_015520535.1 Candidatus Heimdallarchaeota archaeon | reverse complement strand
CTTTTTTACAGTGCGGTTTATCGGTTTAGGTGATTTGTATGAGTTTAAAGGTTGGGAATCCATTAAGCCTAGATTTTCAAAGCGTGTCGAAAAAGAACGAGCGTGGGCGCGTTTATATCCAGGGATACCACTTCCCGATGTGGATGAAAATGCGCCGGAAAAAATAGAAAAGGCAATTGGATCTGTAATAAAACACGTCAATGACTTGACGAGAGTAATAGATAGGACGTTAAAAGAAGAAGGTATTTGAAAATGAACGTGGATTTTTTAATCCCTCTATACAAGATTATCTGATGAAGAAAAAGGTGTACAGGTCGGCGAAATTGGATCCGGTGGCTCCGGTCATGATTAAACTGTTCCCAAGCGTTTCGAGGATTTCAGTGGAGCGGTGTTCGTCAAGTAATATTTGAAAATTTTTGATTTTCTTTGTAAGTTGTTTTGTGGACCAGCAATCAACAAATGCACCGGCATAGATGCTATTTCCGTCGATGCCATCGGTGCCAATGGCGCTGACTGCCCAGTAGTTGTTTTTAATGTTTAGTAAATGAGGTAAGCACCGTAAGGTAAATTCTTGTGCTCTTCCACCTTTTGTAGGGGTATTAACGTGAACAGTGACTTCTCCCATGGCAAAAATGGCAATTTTGAGGGTATGTTCTTTTTGTTTATTTTGCTTTTTAAGATGGGTGTTTAACGTGTCAAGACATGAATGTATGAAATTTTTGACTTCTTCTTTGACGTTTCCTGTGAGCGGTTTTGGAAGAGTAATCGTGAGCCAGCCGTTTTCAGTGAAGATATGTTGTGCTTGAGTTAAGGCCGTGGAAAATTTGGCGATAATGATATTTGCGATTTTTTTTCCTTTGAAATCCTGTTGTTTGGCGGTTTCTGGTATATCACCTTTCATTCCTTTTTTTATTACGTTAAGGAGTTTTTGTATGGCGGGATGTTGATCGTCTATGAAGTTATATTGAGTGAAGATCTGGTAGGCGTCGTGAAACGTGGAGGGATCGGGTGCTGTTGGTCCCGATCCGATGGATGAAATATTGTTGTCGAACACGTCAGACATAATTAACGTTACTATTTGTGCGTTAGTGGCGAGTGCCAGTTTCCCGCCTTTGACTTTTGAAATGTGTTTTCTAATGGCATTGATTTCGTGGATGGTTGCCCCGGAATTAAGGAGTTTTTGGGTGATGTATTGGAGGTCTATGAGGGTGAGTGGTTCGATTGGTGCTTCAAAAAGGGCTGATGCGCCGCCAGAAAGGAGAATAAAAACCAAATCGTGTTCGTTGAGGGATTTCATAAGATTTAGTACGAAATTGGCGGCTTCCATGCTTTGATGATTCGGAAGTGGGTGGCCTGCATGATACCATTGGATGCGTTTGATGTGTTTGTATGATTCCATGCTATTTTTTTTAGGGTGATGGTCTTTGTGGGGAGCAATGACAACTAAAGTTTCGATGGGGATGGGTTTAAGGATGGTGACAAAGGTGTGTGCCATGGTTTCTGCAGCTTTTCCTATTGAGATGACGTGGATGTTTGTAGAGAGGTCAAAACGTTGGTTTTCAATAAAAATTTTTTTGGTATTGGGATTTACGTGTATTTTTTGTTTTAAAAGGGCTTGTGGGTGGATATGTTCGAAGAGTTTGTCCAATAGTGTGATGATATGTTTTCGGTAATGTCGATAAGGTGTGGGCATTTCATCGGGAATTAATTCGTTTATGTTTTTGATGATCGCCATTATGATACCTTTTTCTTTGAATATTTGTGTATCACTTTTTTCAAGGCTTTATATCTTTTTTTAGTGCAACAGTAATGTGTTGAGTAGATATGGTATTGGAAGAAATAAATGAGTTGATGGTGGTGTTCCATTCAAATTAACGGTGGAGAACAATCTTCTTTAGCCGTTTTTGGTAAGCATGTAATGGAAAAATTCAGTGAGTATGTGGGAAAAACGGCGTGGAGGAAAAGTGATGATAAGAGAAATGTTAAGCCCGGCGGTTACCTCTGACGGGACGTCTTTTGTGACCGTTGGCAAACGTGTGCTTTTAAGAATTGCACAAGAGTGTGATCCGACGCAAGAACAGTGTCGTGAAGTGTTTTTTAATGTGAAAAAGGAATTTCCGTTAGTCGTGACGGGTTTTTATGGGTTAGCCGCCATTGCCACGTTGATTTTTTTGATTGGTTTATGGCGTCTTTTTTGGCCGGCATTTTTAGCGAGTCGTCGGAAGGATCTTTCTATAGGGCGTATAATTCGAAATATTAAGATTGTTGTGCGTGATGGTGTGGCTACGTATAAAATCTTCAAGGGTGATTTGTATGCGGGAATTATGCATTGGTGTATTTTGTGGGGAATGGTAGTTCTTTTTATCGGGACATTGATGTTGACGGTGCATGAGTATCTAGTGGCGTATCTGTATGGAATCGTGTACGTGACATATTCCTTTATAATGGATTTATTTGCGCTGATTTTGTTGATCGGCATCTTTATGGCAGTGTATCGTCGATATATACAAAAGCATCCGCGAGTGCCGACTGTGGCGCAAGATGGGCTAATTTTGCTTTTGTTTTTTTTGATTGCGATTTCTGGATTATTGACGGAAGCGGCACGTATAGTAGCCACTAATTTTCCGCCGTTTGAAGTATATTCCTTTTTTGGGTATACTATTGCGGTGGTGTTGAAGAGTATTGGGATTACTGCGCCGGAACAGCTGAAATATGTGCATTTAGCGGCGTGGGTGTTCCATGCGGTGGGAGCGCAAGGTGCGGTTGCATATTTACCCTTTTCAAAGTTGCGACACATTGTGTTTGCGCCAATAAATATGCTTCTTCTTCCAGACGCGCCACGTGGACAGTTATTAGCTTTTTCAAATGGGGGTGCGTCAGCTCAAACAGAAGAGGAAGATATGGACGTAGAAGAAGTACCTGTTAAGAGTACGGTCAATGATTTTACTTTTCGTGAATTGCTTCAGTTGGAAGCGTGTACTGTGTGTGGACGCTGTACATTTGTTTGCCCGGCTAATGCAACGGGTGAACCGCTTTCGCCAATGAATGTCATTTTGGACTTGCGATCTCATGTGCATGAACATTATGGTCCGTTTTCCACTAAAACGGCAGAGCAATTACCTCCAATTGTGGAGGATGACAAACGAATCACACCAGATGTTTTATGGGCGTGCACGAATTGTATGGCGTGTGTAGAGGTGTGTCCAGTAGATATTAGGCATGTCGATGTGATTGACGCCCTTCGTGGTGCATTAATTGATGAAGGAACCCGCGTACCGTCAACTGTTACTACGTTCTTGGAGAGTGTTTACCAAAACGGTAATGAATGGGGTTCACCTAAGAAAGCGCGTTTAGATTGGGCGAAAGATTTAGAGGTACCACTTATAAAGAAAAACAAAGCGCCGGTTTTGTATTATGTTGGCTGTACTAATTCTTACGATCCGCGAAATCAAAAAGTGGCACGTGTTATGGTGAAGATTCTGCAAGAAGCGGGCGTTGAATTTGGGGTATTAGGAAAAGATGAAAAATGTACTGGGGATGCCGTCCGTCGGGTTGGTGAAGAGGCACTTTTCCGGGAACTGGCGGCAGCTAATATCAAAAAGTTCAAAAAATTCAATCCGGAAATGATTTTAACAACTTCACCGCATAGTTATAATGCCATTAAGAACGAGTATCCCGAATTTGGTGGCGAATTCAATGTGGTGCATCATTCAGAGCTTTTCTATAAACTGGTAAAAGAAGGAAAACTCCAGTTCAAAAAGAAACTTAACTATAAGGTTACCTTCCATGATCCTTGTTATTTGGGGCGATATAACGGAATTTTCGATGAGCCGCGAGAGGTTTTGAATGCTATTCCGGGCGTCGAAATCGTTGAAATGCCACGAAATCGGGAAAACAGTTTCTGCTGTGGCGGTGGCGGTGGTCGTATGTTTATGGAATCCAAAGTTCCAGAGCGGCCGTCAGAAAAGCGTGTCAAAGAAGCGGTGTCTACCGGCGCCAATGTTGTTGTGGTTGCATGTCCCTGGTGTATGAGTATGCTGGAGGATGCAATTAAGACAACCGGCAATGAAGGCAAAATTGTGGTCAAAGAACTGGCTGAAATTGTCTTTGAGGCCCTTGGTATTGAAGAATAAGCAATGACAATTCACGTATCGAAGCGTGAGGGAACAAAAAATCTCAATTTTTTTACTTTTTTCTAACAGCTCATTTTTGTTCTGGTATCCGTTGAAGTTGGATATGGTCACCCATGTAAAGCCATGTAGCGCGGATATTTGATTTTCTTTCTTTCTTTTCTTTTGAATTCTAGTTTTTTGGTGGGTTATTCTGTATAATCTTCCTTTAAAGTGATTAAAGAGGACTTTTAGGTAATAGAAAACGTATTTAAAGTGTCCATGACTAGTACACTTAATTAAGCGGTAAAGGCGACATTTGATGGATGATTTATTAGAGCGGTTAAATTCAAGTGTGAAAGAGGAGTGGCGTCGGGCGTTACAAGAAATTGATGGTTTGATGAGTCAAGGTTCTCCTAATGAGTTTTATCATATAATGCCATCTCTTTTTGAGGCAATAAGAACAGCAGCTGACGAAGAGTTGATTATGCAGCTTTCATGCAAATTGCGGAGTGCCCAAGAAAAATTTCCGCTACTTTCACAAGATTATGACGATATAATACTCCAAACATTGCGGTATCTGGCTGAAAACTTTAGCATGGACACACCAGATTCATTTGCTGGGAACGGTGCAATCTGTTTACTTAGCATTTTAATGGAAAGACTTCAACAAGATCAAGAGTTGCTAAAAAAGGGTATAGATGTTTTATTTCTCTATTTGCGCAAGAGTCATCAAGTTAATAGTATAGCGCTTGGTGTATTAAATACGTGGATTTATCGCAGTCCACATTTATTTTCTGGTCATATAGTCGAATTAGTCGATTTAGTTAAGTCTGGAAAGAAAGAATTTCTGACGACGTTAATGTCATTGTATCCACAAAATTCTACGGCTTTTGAATCGGCAGATATGATTGAATTTTTAGTAGACATTGCAGTTTCTGATGTTACATATCAAACCGCAGCGTTGAACCTTTTGCTGGAAATTTCAAAGAAAGAGCCCGCATTGTTGGCGTCTTATGCTTCAACATTTCGCGTAACATTACAATCGCCGATGACAGCGGCGCAAACGCTCATGATATATGGGAATATAGCACGTGAGCAGCCAAATGCGATTAAGCCTTTTGTTTCAGATATTTATCGGGTTGTACAAATTAATCCTCAGGTTAAGGCATTAATTCCGAATATTTTGGGTTTGATTGGGCGAATTTCAGAGGAAGATGCCGCTGAAATGTTGGCGTTATTGGGAAAAATGTTAGAGGATAAAGATCAAACCACTGTAGTTCAAGTTCTTGTCGAAATGAAAAATTTAGGAGAACTAAATCGCGAGTTGTTGACGCCTTATATTAACTTAGTGCGAATGTTTGTTAATGATCCGCAAGAATATATTAGAACGCAAGCACAAGCGATTATTGATTATTATGAAGGACGTGATCTTCGGTCACTCATAGCAAAATTTGAACAATTGAATGAGGAAGTCAAAGCCGCAGTTCAAAATTTTGATGATCTTAAAAAGTATGTAGACGATCATGTTGCTGAATTAAAAGAGTTTATTTCTGAAATCAACAAGAAGTTGCCGATTCCGAATGGATTTTCATCACAAGGGCGAATACGAAAAACACTTACTTTGTATTTCACGTGCAGTCGACAAACCGAACGGTGTTTATTTCCACCAGAACGCCCTTTTACTACGCAAACAAAAGAATTCAGCAGGTGGTTAAAAGTAGCGATATCTGCAGTAAAATTCGGTGCGGCCGTTGTTTTAGAAGCTACTACTCCACTTGGAGTGTTATCTGCTCCTGGAATGGCATCAAAATCGCTTGACTTGGTTAAACAACTTTATACTACACTTAAGGATTCACCCAACGATGCAGAGTTTCTTTCGATTGTTCGTGAACCATTTTTAACGTCAGAAGAACAAGATTTTTTAATCAAACAACTACGTGACGCCAAGTATTTTCAATTTTTCCAATATGATCCGCAAACAGCTAGTTGGGTCTGCAGTATGTGTGCTGGCTGATAATTTTCATGCACCATGCATATTTCCTAGCATTTTCCCAGCATTTTTCCCTTCTTTTTTGTTCTGGCAGAAAGTTATGCCAGTATTCTGCAAGAGCTTCCCATACTATTGGTTTTTTTCGATGGTGAGTGTGTACTGCATCGAAGATCCGCATGCCATCCAATGCACTGTCAGTTTCCGTAGAAAATGCGTGGGTGTGTCGGATTTTCTCATGGAACCGCTTTTTTTGTGTTGTACGTCTGTTCCATGGAACGTACATGCGCCAATGCACAACCTGTTTCTTGTAGAAAAAAGTTTGTGCGTATTGAATTATCTACGGATAAGTGGTTACTTCTTTCATGTATCATCACTGAGGGCATGTTCGCCCCGTTTAATACAAAGGTTTCGAAGGGTGCCGTGACTGTGACCAGTAGAGCGGTTTCATTGACAAGAAGGAGTCTTTTATCGGTTTAACTTCATGAATGTAGTCCATGATGCTCTTTTGACTTTCCAATAATGGCCAATGACTGCCCAATTATTTCATATTCCTCCATCTCTTGAAGTTTACGCAGCTGTTTGTCTGTCATATACAGCTTAAGCAAAGATACGATCCTCATTTTTGCCCGCTTCCCTTCACATAATCGTTTATAAACCAGTTTATCGTCGATTTTATCCCCTCATTCAGAGAAGTTTTTGGTTCCCAACCCAAGAGATTCTTTGCTTTCTCGATGTCAGCTTGGGTATGTGTCGGTTCCTTTAGCTTTGGTTTGAACAGAGGAGAGATTTCAGTCTTGCCAAGATGATTCTGCACGAATTTTATTACTTTTTTAACAGATGTTCTTATTCCCGTTCCTATGTTTATCGGACTTCCGTAGATTCGCCTATCTTCACTTATTGCTGCATGGATTGTGGCGTTCACGGCATCTGTCACATAGGTGAAGTCCCTAGTCTGATTGCCATCACCATAAATAATAGGTTGCTTATTGTTATAGAGAAGATATATGGAATAGGGTATCAGGCGGTGCGGATAAATCAGAGGATCATCCCGCGGACAATAAACATTAAAGTATCTCAGAATAATGGTCGGTAGCCCGTACACCTCATAATACAGTTTCATGTAATGTTCTCCGGCAAGTTTATGGACTGCGTAATGAGATATTGGACTTGATGACATATCCTCTCTAAGTGGTAAGGACTTCTGATTACCATACACCGAGGAACTAGATGAAAAAATCACTTTTTTCACATCTACTTTTCTGACTGCTTCAAGAACATTTAATGTTCCTTCCACATTTATCTTTTCTGTGAGATAGGGATGATGCATTGAGTACTGTACCCGGGGTATGGCCGCCAAATGAAATACCGTATCTGCATCCGAAAAAATTTTTTTGATATCGTTATGGAGAATGCTCATTCTTTCAAATTTAAATCCCTTCTTCTTCAGATTATGTTTAATATTTTCCCAACTGCCCGTAAAAAGATTATCCACTACCATTACCTCGCATCCCAATTCTAAAAGCTTATCTACTAGGTGACTTCCTATAAACCCGGCACCACCAGTAACCAAACATGTCTTCATCCGAATCACCGCTCATATATTGGTGTTAGTCTAGGTCTCTTTCTATGATAGTTTCGGTAAATCCTCACCCATGTTTTTGTTATCACATTTTTGGTGAATGGTCTCTTCTCGCAACGAGGTATGAAATCACCATAGTTGTCAGCATAATCAACAAAATTACCGCAGTATCTGCAGAAAACATCAAGCAATTCTTTCAGTTTATCAACGGTTACTTCTTTCAAGCTCTTTATCCCTATATCGTATCCTATAACCCTATCCATAGCTCCAGCAACACTACAGGAGTAGTAACCATATTTGTTAAGTCCTATTCCACAATACGAAGTTACCCAGCAACCTTTTGAGAAATATGATTCCCTATACTCCTCTGTATCAATAGGTGCCAGATTAAATGGTGTAAAGTAATCTATTTTGTTGGATCTCTTAAAAGAGTGCGTGTCCACAACTATATTTGGAGAATCAGGTAACTTGCTGAGTATCTCTCTTGATTCCTGAAAATAACCATTACTGGTAATTTGCAGTATCGTATTTGGAGAGTATTTTAAAATGTACTCTTCGTAAATTAAATGAACAATCCCAAGAAAGTCCGGATGTAGAGTAGGTTCACCTCCAAGGATGTTGATAAGTTCCCACTTCTTATCTAGTTCGATGCTTTCCTTTATGAATTTCTTTATTTGTTCTATTGTCATATAATCTTCCTTACTCGGAGCCTGTGTGCATGAACGGTTACAAGATTTACACTTTAAATTGCAGTCATAAGTTATATCTATCTCAATTTTATTTAAGTTAGGAAGAAACTCTACTCGACCATTCTCAATATTTTTTGTTTGAATAGGTTTCTCTTTTG
>WAPZ01000568.1 GCA_015520535.1 Candidatus Heimdallarchaeota archaeon | reverse complement strand
CTATCATACAGCGTTGATAATCGTCCAATTTTGGCATGTTCCACTTTATTTTCTTATAAAACAAATAAAAAAAGAAAAATTTACCACCCACTCCAATGGGTACGTTTTCAACTGCAAATAAAAGAATAAATAACGTCCAATTGTGATAATATGGATCTACATGAACAACAAGAAATTATTCGGGAATATTATAGAACAAAGTTCACTTTAAATGAATTAAAACGAGTTATTCGTTTAGAGGCTTTTGAAAACCGTGAATTTGGTTTTCGTTATAAAGATGGATTTGTTAGAAATCTTTCTTTCGAATCATTGGGAAAATTACATAGATATATAGCTGAAAAAGCCCCTTTTGGTGCTTTTGTCGGTGCACTCTACAATGAGCCACCAACCCTTTCCACGCCCATTCATACACTTAAATGGATTGGTCGTGAATTCATTATTGACTTGGATTTAGATGAATATGATTCAGTACGAACGTGTGGCTGTCGCGGTGGAGATCAACTCTGTACGGTCTGCTGGTCCTTAGTCAATGAAGCTATCCTCTTTGTTGATGAAACGCTTAGAGAAGATTTTGGCTTTAATGATGTTACATGGGTTTTTAGTGGTAGACGCGGGGTACATTGTTGGGTCCGTGATGACATCGCCTTTAATATGGACTCTGATTTAAGATCCAGTATAATGGAGTATATGAGCATACTTAAAGGCTCAAAAAAGAATATCCGAATTCAAGACCGAAAAGATCTCTCAGCAACCTTTATTAAGCGAATTTATAAAATTGTTGCCAATTCATTTATAAAGTATGCTACAATAGAAGATCTTATCTCCTTGGGGTATGATAAGGCTAAAGCCACAAAATTAATCACATTTCGTGACCAATATGGGTTGACAAAAGAATTGACAACCGCTATTATCAACAAAGCTAAACATGTTGGTGCACTAGATGAAATTTTTCGGCGTCGCTACCCAAGATTAGACACGAAAGTAAGTATCGACACTCGCCGCTTACTTCGGATGCCGGGCTCGATTCATGAAAAAACTGGGAAAAAATGTCGAATTTTAGACATATCGAAAGAATTAGATACCTTTAATCCCCTACTAGAACCGTCTATTTATGAGAGTTAACTGAAAGATTGTTCATTGTTTCTCTATCGGAAAATTTAGGAAAAAATATAGACGCCATTTGGTAAAATTACTTTCAAGTAGCCTTGCGTTACTATTATATTTGGTGAAAACTGGTAATATCCAGGGAAATTGCCAGCACTCGCCCTATATGTTGATGTTGAATTGATTAGATTAACTTCAGCTTGTACAATCGGTTTGGTTATAGTGCTTTTCTCATCATAGCTTTCTTCGATAAAAAGGGTGTTGTTAGCAAAAATGGTTGCTTGGGCTTTATAATAAATGGTAAAAGATGAACTAATAGTTGTTTGGCTTTCAAGATCATATAACTGATAATCCACTATAAAAGAGATTTCATTACTATATATTGCACTGGAAAGCGCATTTTTAGGATTATTGGGGAGACTGCTTAATCTAGTTGAAAAACTTTCGCTACGCAGCGTTAATGAGACGGACTTGGCTTGTTGGCTATAAATGTTTCCGATAAATATGAGTGTCTTTTGTAATTCCGCTAAAGCGTCCGTTTTTGTATAGGTTTCATTTTGACTCATTTTTGATAAAAGTAAAATACCTTTTTTTACTAAATCTTTTTGTATATTATCTGCAATTAGACTAGTATCATCGAATTCCGTAGGTATGGGATTCTTTTTGAAATTTGTTATACTAATTAGTATAGCTACTGTATAGACAGCAATAATGAGCGTTGCGAGTAAAAACATTTGTCCACGATTACTTTTAGAAACTTGAATAATGGGCTTTAACACGGATTTGCCTCCAAATATTTACATCATTGAGCTTTTTATCCAAACGCTTGAATATAAAGATATACAACAAAGGTTGTATTATAAATTCCGTATTTTGATGAGGAATAACCTGTTAACAAATAAGCAGCCCCAATAGATTCAGTCGTTTGGCTGGAAAGTGTATTTGATGTTATAATAATATAAGTCTTTTTTACAGTTAAAGTTTCCGCATCATAATGTGTTGCTGTTACCAAATATCCATAATTTTGAGTTAATTGACTTTCGATAAAAACTTTCAACTTTTGTTGATAGAAGGATGCTGCTTGAGAAAAGGTGGAATTCTCAATTAAATAAACTGATGGACGCAGAAGTTCTAATTCGTCAGCTGATGCGAGAATGTTATATGCTCTTTTTTTCAACCAGCTTTGCGATTGAGTTGGCTGTGAAAGGTCTGTGGTGACTCCTATTATTGCAAGTGCCATAATTAGGATGAACGTGATGGCTAAGACAGTTTCAGCAATTTGTAATTGACCTCTATTATCACGTTTTAACAATTTTAGTTCCCCCAAAAAGTAACTTTTGCAATGAGAGGTAGGTTATTTAGCAAAACCGTTTGTTCAACGGAAATTGATTTCAAATTTGGTGATATAGTGATACCATCACGATTAGGTCCCAGTGATTGAACAAAATTGCCATTATTGTCCCAAATTACAGGTAACGATGAAATTCGAAGATGTATCTCATTTGCGGTTTTTACTGTCCATACTACTAAAATCAATCCCGTGTTAGCAATGTTTTTTGCTGACGTGCTTAAGATTAATTCTGTTTCAGAGTACGTTAATGTCTTTGTTTGCCAAGCAGGTTGTAACAATTCAGTGGCATAAATGAGACTAATTGAATGATTTTCTATTGTGATATCAGCGCTACTTACTGTATCAGATAATACAGCCGTTTTTGAGGATGTATTCCAATAAAAAAATGGCGAAATCCCGCTCTGTCTACCAGTCAAATAGTTGTAAGGCTGCGCGTTTTGTGCAGCTGGATATGCATACGATGGAATATAAGCATATCCCCATAATGGGTAATTATAAGCAATAATAATGCCAGTAAACACAGATTTTGGGTCATTTGGATCCGGATTGATTAGATAACCTTTAGAAACACCATCGTTTCCTGTAATAGCTTGATAAGAAAGTTGTATATTACCACTGAGTAAATCCAGTGTAAAAAAGTTTACTGAGATATTTGACATTGGTAACATATCTTGATTTCTTACAATTACAGATAATTCATAATGAGTGTTGTTGTTTTTCTGTAGTGGAGAATTTAAGCTCACATTTAATGGTGATAAAAGTTCAATATTAAAATGTTCGTCAGTATATCCAAGAAGTTCGCGTACTTTGCTATAACTGATATATTCAAACGGGTTAGGTAAGGTACTCGGAGCTGATATTCGTGTAACTTTCGACGGATCTAGGACATAACGAGCCATTCCACTCAAATTATCTAAACTTAAGCCGAAATGTGTTGGTATTTGTGGTTTTAATCCCCAGTATGGATCGCCAGTTGCCATAAAAACTTGATCTATTAGAAATTCAACATTGCTTCGATCTAAATAACTTTTATCAACATTATTTAGCGTCATTTGTGCGTTAAATAAAATTAAAATGAATTGGGTTAAAATTATAATAAACACAAGCATACTTATAACGAAGTCGACACCGCGAATTTGACCTCTAGAAAAACGTGCTTTTTTGGTGAGAGGGAAGAAAAGTCTTTTTAATCCATTTTTTCGTTTCATTTATCCTCTATTTCTCCTCTAATTCTTTGTTTTGGAGCAACTTTGGCATGTTGGTTAATTCAAAGACAATTTCTTCTAAACGGTCTCTAATTTCTAGAAGGATACCTTCTAATTCAGTTAGTTGTAAACCTTTTTCTAAGAGTGTAGTGGCGGTTGTTAACTTTGCATCCGCATCCCCTATTCTGTCTAACTTTGTGTTTACTTCTGACAATGCCTCTTTTACAGTATTGATAAGAGACGAATCAAGTGGCGTGCCCCCAACTCCACCGCCAGTTACATCCATTTTTTTTGTAATGGCATTTGAAATTGTTTTCATCTCTAGTAACAGTTGGTCGATTTTTTGATTTAAGGCGTCTAATTCTGCAACTGCTGAACTAGATGGTGTAGCAGTTGTTCCACTGGCTCCGGGCAATCCAGTTCCGCTTCCAATCCCTTGGATTAAAGTAAACTCTATACTACTTATACGTTCATCTAGGTTAGTTACTTTTTCTAAGATTTGTTTCAGTAAATCTTCTTGTTTCCCCATTAAAAGCACCTAAAATTGGTGTGTCAATTTTATTTTCTTTTTATTATTTTTTCTTTGATTGTTTCATTTAACAGTTCAATTTAAAAACTATATCTACAACTTTAAATCCGATATAAGCAAATGTGATTAAGAATAGACTGAAACGGAGACCTAATCGTGCATTTTCTTCGCCCATTCTTCCTGCAACTAATCCCGTGAACAATGCTTCAATTACTAGCATATGATAGAAAAACATTTCGATTACAGCATAGGTAAATGGAAGGTGCGCCACTTTTTCGCGTTGGTCAGGTGCTGCCGTAATAGCTTGACATGTTAAAAGTGAAAAAAAGGTTACTAGCAAAATAATAAGAACTAAGGTAAAGATTACGAAAGAAATGAGAATTATCCATTTATATGGGGCTATACTTGCTTGTCTTTCTTTTCGTAGTCCGAGAACCTCTTTGACATGGCGGTATGCCGCATCAAAAATATCTTCCATCGTTCCGCCTGCTCTTTCTGCCTCTAAAATCAATAGTGCAGTTTGCTTCATTAAATTGGTGTCTGTATTTTCTGTTAAATTTTTTAATGCATCTTGAAATGGCACGCCCCAACTGATTTGATTTGCCATTTTTTTTAATTCTGGGGTCAAAGGTCCATATTGATGCTTGCTGGCTTGCATTATAGCGCGCGGAAGACTTAATCCTGTTTTTTGTGCATCAGAGATTTCACGAAGCAGGTTAGGTAAATTTTCATCAATTTTTTGTCTCCAGCGGAAATCACTATAATAGTAATAAGCTGGAAGTATTAATAGCAAAAAAAGCCCCAACCAAGTTACATCTAAAACATCAACAAACCACGGTAAGGGTAACGCATCAAAAATGCCGAAGACTGAATTTCGAGTTGTTTGACCTAATGTGGCGGACAATGTGGCAATTTCGTTAAGATATTCGGGATCGTCGGGATTTCTTAGAGGTATAGGTGATCGATTGAAATTGTTTACAAGAAAGGGTAAATAGAACATTAAAAGGGCAATGATTAAGATGCTTCCGCCCATTGCTATACTTAAAATCCATATTCGTTGCTCTTTCTTTTTTGTTAGTTTTCCCATTGAATAAACACCATACCTATCTCATTTCTTAACTATATTTATCATTATTGTTCCATGATATCAACGAACATTAAAGTAGCTAATAGTAGTGTGGGCATGAGAATATAAACGATTGTCGGAAAAATCGTTTTAATTATAAATTCTTGGCTGGATCCCGGTTCTGCGGGTATAATGACGGCAATTATAGCCAAAATTACCACGAAAAATAAAGGAGCTACCACGCCTAAAACCATGAACATTTCAGCAACGACTCCGAGACGATCAATAAATTCCTTCGTTCTTTCCTCTTGTTCCTTCATTAAGGCTTTGGCTTCACTTGCTAGGTAGAACTTCAAATCGCCCCCAGACATAATAGTGGCATTAATACCTTCAAAGAAGGCGGCCAACCGTACGGATGGAGATCGACGTGCCGCTTGCGTTAATGCTCTTAAAATGTCCATTCCAAAAACTTGTAAATCTCTAGTTATTCTTTGTGCTTCTTTTGAGATTGCGGGACTTAAGTTTTTTTCTTTTGCTAAGGAAATAAAAATCCGACCTGGAGGAACGCCTGAACTGGCCATTGCTGACATATACGATGCAACACCAGCTAATTCCTTTTCTATTTCGACCTTTCGATCTTTAGCCTTCATTTGTGGCCAGTAATAATAATACAACAGCATACTAACGCCACTAAAGAGGCTGATGACAACACTTAATAAAAAACTCAAAAGAATATGATTGAAAAGTAAAAAACTTAATATTAAAACGAGAGGAAAAGGTATAATACTAGCTAAAAGAACCGCTACAATGAGCTCCCCAATATAAGCTCCGAGTGAAACATCCATTCCGGCTCTTTTTAGGTGCGTTTCTAAACCGTAAAAAAAGCCCTTTTTTAATAGGGGTTCATAATATTGTGAAAAATAAAGATATCCAATTCTTCGTAACGTTTTGCGCATATACGGGACCTCATTACTCTGGATAAGGAAATTAAATTTTTTATCTTGTATTCAAACCATTATTTCTATTTGTTGGGATAATTCAAATAAATGGTCTGTCACTTTCTATATTGGTTCAAATCGCAATATTATTTAAACTTTTTGAAAACGATGTCATAGGGTTAATGAGGCTGTGAATTGGAATGGACATTTCATACCAAACGCTACTAAGTCATTTTTATGATTTAAAGTCCCGTTACGAAGAGTTAAATCCCAGTAGCGGTTCATATACTGATGAACTCTCCAAAATTATGCAAGATGCTGAAAACTGGTTTTCAATGGCGATGTCGGTAGCAAACCGCAAAAAAAATCCTCAGTTTTTTGATATAGCTGAAAAAATCGCTGACCTTGGCTTGAAAACGTCATTAAGGCTTTCAGAAATAAGTTTTTCAACTCTTAAACTGTGTGTCGGACGCGCATTTTTATTTCTTCGGAGAAGAGAATACAATAATGCTTTAGATTTACTGTTATTTGTAAAACGAAGTTACTCTTTCTTGAAAATAGAGCATTCGAATATATTTGAGGAAGTAACACCCTATATACTTATTTCATTTGAAAAAGCTATTGAACAGCACAATTACGCCTGTCAGTTGCTTTTACAAGATAATAAAAAGGAGACTTTCTTAGAATATATTTTAAAACTTATACAATTATATAAAACACTGTTTAAAAACTGGCAGTTGCTACAAAATACGCCAAATTTTGATAGTTTTGAAAGAAAGATTAATGACTTATTAACTTGGACAAATGAAATTCTCCAAAAAACTATGGAATTACATATCT
>WAPZ01000567.1 GCA_015520535.1 Candidatus Heimdallarchaeota archaeon | reverse complement strand
GCGTTACATTATGTGGGATTGGAAGAAGCACGCTATCGTGAAATGGAGACATTTTCAGCAGGAATGCTTCAACGTGTTAAGTTAGCTACGGCACTCGTCCATGATCCGCTCTTATTAATTTTAGATGAGCCCACAGCAGGAATGGACCCGTATGGGCGGGAACAAATGCTGAATTTAATTATTGATTTGGGTAAAAATTATGGAAAACACATCATTCTTTCTACGCATCTCTTACCAGATGTTGAAAAAACGTGTAATAACGTTGTTGTCATAAATCGCGGAAAACGAGTGGCACAAGGAAAATTAGAGGAAATAAAGCATAAATTCTTCAAAAAAGGAGAATTAATCGTTCGAGTCAATTTTGCACCAAATAAATTTGCTACATTGTTAAAAGAGTATGGAATGGACGTAAATTATGAAAGTGGTACTGAAATTCGTGTGATGCTTCCAAATAACAATAAAGCCAATGACACGTTGTATAAGCAAATCTTTGAAGTTGCATACAAAAACGGCTTTCAAATCAGATATATAGCACCATATGAAGTTCATTTAGACGAAATATTTGTAAAATTGGTACAATAATAGAGGGGAAGAAAGATTATGTCTAATACTGGCGACTTTGTTCAAAAGTTTGGTTATAGAACCTTTAAAGGTGAGTTTCAAGGGCGTTTAAGTCGTATATTTTCTTTATTTATTTTTGAGGTTAAAGAAGCATGGAATCGCTCGACAATTGGAAAAGTGATCCTTATTATAGTTCTTGTCCTTCAATTCATGTCAATTGCATTAACTGCACTTTTTATAGGAGCCATATTCAACATTGTAGGCGAACTTAATGGCATGACAAAAAAGGAATTTGTTGTAGAATCAATATATTCAACGGCTTCTTCATACTTATCGGTTGGCGTTGCTACAGTAGTGGGTCGTGCATCAGTCGGAACGTTTGGCGTTTCTGGAATTGGAATTTTGATTATACCATTAATAGGAATTTATGGGAGCGGTTTAATTGCTGATGATCGGCAAGGAAAAGCCGTAGAATTGTATCTTTCCAAATTAAGACGTGAAGAATATATAGTCGGAAAGTTTTTGACAATTTATGTGTTGACTAATGCATTAGTAACTCTTCCAATCCTTTTTACTAGTATTTTATACATTCAAGCCTTTTCACTAAGTTTAATAGAATTTATTATTCCTTTAGGAAAGGTCTTACTTTACTGCCTTACAATAACATTTATTTATGCTCTTGGCTCTATTACCGCATCTTCATTGGTAGAAAAGCGCGCATATGCCAGTTTGGCCTTTTTCTTCTTTATTCTTATTTCTTCCATATTTGGGCTTTTAACTTTCTCTCAGAGCACTAACAATGAGTTTCTTGTTCTCCTATCACCATCAAACTTTAACGTTGTGCTAGCATATCTCATGTTTGGGGAATCTGGAATACGAACAATATCGTCACTTGGAGCAGCTGGACCCGGTGTAAGTTTCAACGCGATCGAATTTTATGATGGCAAGGGACTCGAATGGTTTCACATCTACGGATTTACTATTTTAATCATCCTAGTTTTAGGCGTCATTTTCATCTATCGTATACAAAAAATGACTGGAGAGGAGCTCTAACATGAATTTGACACAAACACCTGAAATTGAAGGAAGTAGGTCATTTATGTCTTCATCCGCCGGTGAAAGTGTCCCGATCGCTTTTTTGGATGGTGTGACTAAGTCATTTGGACAAGTAGTGGCGTTAAGCGATTTAACGCTCTCCATCGAAGAAGGGAAAATCGTTGGCTTTCTCGGTCCAAATGGTGCAGGAAAAACCACAACAATTAAGTTGTTGTTAGGATTAATTCGGCCAAATCGTGGCATAGTCCGCTTGTTCGGACGTGATCCTTTTGACGACTATTTAGTCAAAAAGCATGTAAGTCATATTCCAGAAAATGATTGCTTTTATCCATGGATAACGGCAAAAGATTTTTTGATTCATTTAGCATCTTATACAATGCCACACGAAGCTGCAAAGCGTCGTGCTTATGAAGTGTTAGCAGAAGTTGGCTTAACACATGTTGCCGAAAAAAGAATTAAACAATTCAGTAAGGGAATGCGGCAACGAATGAAGATTGCGCAAGCCATTATAAATGAGCCAAGGCTTATTATAGGTGATGAACCATTCAACGGGTTAGATCCACTGGTTCGGAAGCAAATGTATGATCTTTTCCTAAAGTACAAAGAGGAACGTGGAATTACATTTTTTATAAGCTCTCATATTCTTTTTGAAGTTGAACGCTTAGCGGAAAAAATTATTTTAATCTATAAAGGAAGAACAATCGCACACGGAGATCCGATCAAAATTAGAGAGATGATGCTAGATCGACCGCACTCTATATTAATTCGAACACCTAAACCAAAAGAACTTGCAAAAGAGCTCATCGATTATGACCACATAATTAAGAGTGTCACGTTTCAATTCAACCAAAACACTGGTGAACCAGAACTCATTGTCCTAACACACACACCTGGAAATTTTTATGAAGGCATTACAGAGATAGCCGCAAAAAAAGGCATTACGATTACCACTTTAAAACCAACAGATGATGGATTAGAAGCACTATTCAAAATATTAACACAAGGATAGATTTTTCAAAAAAATAGCAAGATATCAAAAAATTGAGACTTTAAGG
>WAPZ01000566.1 GCA_015520535.1 Candidatus Heimdallarchaeota archaeon | reverse complement strand
ATATAGAACTATGCTTTGTTGAAGAAGTCGTTGAAGAACAAGAAGGCCTTGCCATTATGAACCGATTAAAAAAAGCATCGAGCGAAACTTTGTTCTTATAAACAATGAAAAGCTAATTTAAAAGGCAATGATGTGAAAAATATGCCAAATGTTGAAATGCCACGGGTTGCCATTGTTGGTTTTGGAAATATCGGGAAAATTCATGCTCGAATTGAACATCGATTAGGGTCTTTAAACGCAATCGTCGAACCGGTCGAAGAAAAGGCTATACAAGCAAAAAAAATGTTTCAAGTCCCGACATATCCCAGTTTAACCGAACTTTTTGCCAATCAAGAGCCAAACGCTATCATCATCGCTGTTCCAACGCCTTATCATTTTTCTGTGGCCAAAGACGTGATTTTAAATTATAAAAATCACATTAAAGCCCTTCTTATTGAAAAACCAATCACATCAACGCTCCAGGAAGCGCTTGAATTAGAAAAACTTATTAAAAATACAAACATCAACACCTTAATTGGACACAGCGAAATCTATAATCCCATTGTCACCAAGATGCTAGAAATAATCCAAAGCGGAAAAATTGGTACGCCACATTTCATTTTGACTCAACGACGAAGCAATGTCACTGATGATCGTCTAGCATCAATTGGCGACGTCTTTGAAGACCTTGGTGTTCACGATTTTGACATTATTTCACGAATTTTTAAAGGTGAACTCCAAATCTATGCCACACCAATCTACCATCGCAACATTATAAACAGTGCCGTCGTCGAAATTCGGGATCAAAAAACAAATAAACTTGCCACGTTCATCTTAAGTCGCCAATATGCAGGAAAAACAAGAACGATTGAAATTGAAACCAATCTAATCACTCTAACTGCCGATCTACTCAATCAAATTATTGAAATTCGTACTCGTACAATACTTCGCGCCGATACTCAGAGTATAACCATACCTTATACAAATGGTGAACAAATTAAGGTCTATGGAGAGCCTCTCTTAGAAGAACACTTTGATCTCCATGCAATGATCACAAAAAACAAGCAACCAAAAGTAAGCATTAATGAAGCCATCACTACCATGAAAATTGTTGATGCGTGCCGACGTTCGGCGAAACAAAATCAACCCGTCATGATTTCAATTCCATAAAAATTAAGAAAAGAATGGGTTGGTAACTCAGCCTGGACAGCCACAAACTCACATATTTAGCTACCAGAAAGAGTGCCTGGCTCCGGACCAGGTAGTCGGGGGTTCAAATCCCCCCCAACCCGCCATCCAAGTCAATTATTATTCTTTCACTAATTAATTTGCCTTTTTTTTGAAAAAGGAAAAATAAAAAAGGATTTGAACACCCTTTTTTTGGCTATTGCATTAAAATGATGGTTTTCTATTGTCGTGGGCGGTTTTCTGCAGAGGGCATTAATTCATCCATAAGACGATAAAGTGGCTGTGATAGTCGTAATATAGGCATCAAAATGGTTTCTAAAACGGTTGTCACCGTAATTTCATGATTAGTAAAGAACAGTTGATTTTGGATCGTCCAGAGAGCCTCATTGGTGTCTTTGATGACAATACATTCTGTGATTGGAAACTCGGAGATATAAAAATTGAAATTAAGAGTCTGTTGCAGTTGTAAGAGTTCGTCTTTCTGTGCGTTTAAGAATTTGTCGTCAATAATGACCCGGATGCGGACATTGGTATTTTTTGCATCCTTAAGCATTTCAATAAATCTTTGTTCATTGGGAAGAACGAGCCAAATCTCTTCTTGGGTATTTTTTAATGCATCGAAAATAATAGCTTGTAATGATTCTTTTGAAAACGGTAGGTCATTAACATTAAGTGTGGTTGCCAGAGTTTTGATTTGGGCATCAAAACTTGAAACAAAAGCCGAAAGACTGCTCTGCAAGCTATTCAGCTGTTTTTTAGCGGTATTGTCAAGATTTTGTAAGGTAGTTTCAAGATTTGCAGTTTTCGTTAGTAATGTATTCTGGCATTTGTCTGCAATAATAGTAACTTTTTCTTTGGTTTGGGATAATTGCTGAATAAGTTCTTGAACATGTTGCTGCAAACGTTGAATGGATTGATTACTCAGCTCTAGCGTAATATTCTTTTTTTCGGAAATTAGTTGTGATTGACTTTCTATTAAAGTTGTTATAGTATTTGAAAGTTCTGTTTCTGTTATTTTTTCTATTTCAGTAGTGA
Source organism: Candidatus Heimdallarchaeota archaeon (assembly GCA_015520535.1). Classification (GTDB taxonomy): domain Archaea; phylum Asgardarchaeota; class Heimdallarchaeia; order Hodarchaeales; family S146-22; genus S146-22. The sequence continues at coordinate 6,147 of WAPZ01000566.1, read as the reverse complement.
TTTCACCTTGTAAGGTAACAAATTGACTTAACTTCGTCTGTAAATCACTTGTTGCCTCGATAAAGTTATCTTTGAGGAGAATTAAGCGTTTTTTAATCTGATCAAGCTGATTTTCGAAGTCTTTTTGAAGTGCGTCTTGCTGTAGATTGACGTAATCAGTCAATGTTTGTACTTTTTGTAGAAAATTCTCATGAATTTGGGCACGCTGTTGTGTAATCACGTCATCCAATTTTAAGTTGATTTCTTGCATTGCATCTTTTAATCCATTTTTCGTATCAATTTTGAGTTTTTTTATGGTTTTAGATATTTCAGCAGCTGTATCCTTGAGTTGTTGGACCTTTTCTTGATATGTAACAAGAGCATCGTCAATTTGTTCCGATATCAAATTTTCAAGGGATTGTTGGAAGGTTTCTAGCTGTTGTTCCATAAACTTGTAAATGGATTGGGAAAACTCATTAAGATGCATCGGTGCTTGTTCTTGTTGAAACGTATTTATAGTATCGCCTAATTTTTTTAAATATGACTGAGACTCGCTATCGACGTTTTGAATAGAATTGGTAATACTTTCTTTGAAGCGGGTAATAGCGTCCAAATAGTTCCGCTCTAAATCTGTCTGCGGCTTTAGGAGCTCTTTTTGTATTTTTTGTAGCGATTTACGGAGATCCTTTAACGCACTATCAAAGTCTTGCGCAAATTTGTTCTGTTCTTTTTGGATTCCTTGCGATATTGGTTGGATAGCATTTTTAATTTCTTTATCCAATGACTGAAACTTTTGTTCTTGAGCTTCAATCTTTTGTTCCGCGGATTTAACAATCGACTGCAATCGTTGTTGCACCGCTTTAATATCAGATGCCACGATACCACGAATAAGGGTGGTTTGATTCGTGGTTTTTTGGGAAATATCTTTGACAAGCCGAGAAATAGGCGTAGTAATTTCACTTTGAATTTCTTCTTTAAAGGTTCCTAACTCTGTAATATGAGATGACAAAAGGTTGTCAACTTGTTGAACTTCAGTTAATGACTGTGCTACGTTAGAACTTATTTGATTAAAGGTAGCCGTTTGTTCTTGAACTAGAGTGTTCAATTTTTGCGTGATTGATTCATTAAAGGCTGACCATTCTTTTTCTAGCCACGTATCTATGGTTGATATGTCCATAATATCTGCACTTTGTTTTTCCAGTGCATTGACATTTTTTTGGAAAACTTCGGTCAAATTAGTTATTGTCTGTTCAAAAAGCTCAGAATTTTCTTGGATGTGCTCGTTCATAGTTTGTTCCACACTTTGATTCAAAAATTGGACAACTTTACTAATTTCGGAGCCAACATCAGCGAAAAAGTGTCTGATTTGTTCATCGCGTTCCATCCACGAATTGCGAATCGAGTTAAGCTGTTCATCTAACGAAAGTACAAGTTGACGTCCTAATTCTTGAATTGTTATACTAATGGTCTGCGTTATATAATCTAAATTTCCTTGCAGCGCTGATTGAAGGCGCTGATACTGTTCTGAGAAAATTTGTTGTTGTTCCCTTGACAATTGCTCAAAATGTGACTGAAGTGAATCCAACGAATTTTTTACCTCTAATTCAATATTAGACAATTTTGAAAGGTGTGTGTTCTTAGTACTTTCAAAAGAATGTTGTCGGCGCTTTTCAATGGTTACCATCTGTTTTATCAGCAAATCTTTGATGGTATTCACTTCCGCGGTGATGTCTGAGATTTTTTCATTAATGCGTTCTGCAAGTTTTTGGTTCGTAGATTTGGTAAATTCACGGATAAAAGCATGGGTGTCAGCAATTTTTTTCTTGGTAAAATCAATAACTTCCAAATACGATTTTTCTGTACTTTTTAGTGCAAGTTCTACATCCTTAGTTATCTTTTCTGCTATATCCGCCACAGTTTTCTGCATATTCGTAATTATGCTTTCTAAGGATTCAATTTGACGGTTAACTTGTTCAAACAGCCGATCAATTAGACTTTTGCGAAATGTCTGGGCAATTTCTTTTATCTGTGAATGCATTTCATCAATATGCATAAAAAGACTGCTCTGCAAATTATCAAATTCGTAAACGCTTTCTGTTATGGTAGAAAAATTTTTCCGCCAAAGTTCCGTAAGCTCTTGATTATATTCTTGCAATGTTTCTGTATATTTTGCCGTATTTTCTTCCAGAACGGTTAATACTTTTCCTAACAATTGCTGGACATCTTTCTTAAAAGTACTGGCTGCTGTATAGAAAACTTTATTTGTCTCAGCAAAATAGCGGTCAAGAGATTTTGAAAAGGTATTTTTCGCTTCTTCAAGAAGCACTTCAAGGTTTTTAATGTCAATAACCTCGATGTTATCACGAATTTTTGCAATCTGCTCTAAAAAGGTCTCTGTAAACTCTTTAAATTCATTTTGAAAAGTAAGAATCGAGTTTTCCAATTTACGTCTCAATTGAGCGGCGTGTTCGGAAAACGCCTCTTTAAACGAATTAAAAAACTCTTCGTTCCGCTTAATAATTAGATTTTGCTGTTCCTTCCCCAAGTTTGTCAATAAATTTTCAACATAACTGATGAAAGGACCAATGTTGCTTTTTTCGCGCTCCTCAATTGCATTCTTCAGCTGATCCATTCGCGTCTCGATTGTCTTTGCATACTGTTCCTGCAAAAAATCATACATTCCATTTAAAAAATCCGAATACACAGTAATAAACTCATTAAAGCTCTCTTCCAAAGAAACAGTGTGTTCTTGCACACTATCTTCAATTTCATTAATTTTGTTAGACAACTCGGTCAATAATTCTGTTTTAATAGTGTCTATATTCGATTGAAACTCATTCAAAGCTGCAATTTGAGCATTTGGAACATTTTCAGCATTTTCCAATACTTCTTTTCCAATTCTTTGTATTTTGGAATTCAATGAATCAAAGCTCTTTTTTAAATTTTCCTTAAGCGCTTCAATATCATTTCTTACAACAGTACTTGTCATTGAACTCAGTTCATCAAAAGACTGCGAGTACGAGTTTTCTAACGTTTGAAGCTCATTCGTAACTACCTCTTGTTGTCTTTGTGCCAACTTAACATTAACATCAACTTCTTGTGCTAAATCAGTTTTTATTTCTTGAAAAGACGTGTCTAACTGCGTTTTGTACTCGTCTAAGTTAATTTTGGTAAATTCCTCTTGTAAAAACTCCTGAAGTAGTTTCACTTGCTTTAAATACGGTGATATCGGGGCTTTTGGCAGTATATTCCCATTTTTTCTTTCTATTAACGTACGTCTTTCTATTTTTTCTAAAATTTGTTGCTTTTGCTCTAAGGGAAGGTCATCCCAATACTTAAGAAATTGCACTGGAAAATGACCACTTCTTAAAATCATTAAATACAGTTTAATTTCATCTGGTGCTAGAACTTCTTCTTTTACTTCAGTAGCCATCTTTTCTCCACCTTCTTATTTCTTTAATTCAGTATTTTCAGCCGAATTACGTCTTCCGGACAGACCGTTAGGCATACCATACATTGGACACATTGTGAATATTCAAACACAAGATTATAGCGATTCTGTGAGCTTGTCGACTGTACAGTAATCACATCCGTTGGACAAACCATTTGACAAATTTTACAACCGTTACAATCAGACGTTGCTTGAACTGGATACGTATTTCCATAATCCGTCGCGTCGAAATCCAAAACGGTTGCATGCACCCATTTTTTTTCTCTTCGTTCATTAATCTTGCTTAATCCATAAAAAAGTAGGAGGTCAATAAGTAATATACCCCCGATTACGATTAAAACCATGAAAAATGAATCCCTCATCTCTCATTCGCCCTCTTATTCATTATAATATACTCCTTCAGTGTTCCACTAAACGTTGTCGTTCCCGACTGTTCTTCTATTAACTGAAGTTTCATTCTTTCCAACCCATTAAAGGCTAAAAATAAGTCATATAACACGTTCGAAGCATTATACTTTTCTTTACTTAGTAAATATCCTAAAACAAAACTATATGGATTCTTATTAAGTATCAACTTTAAACTTAATTCTGTTAAAGGTTCCATCTCCCATATCATTTTTCCGATAGGAGTTAAAATTACATTTGTAATCGTTTGCCGATAGAGACGTTGAGGTATAAGAGTGTCACGAGAATACAACTCATAAAGATACATTTTTTTTCGGATTTTCATCTTAGAAAAACTTTTTAGTCGTTTGTCAAGTTCTTTAAGCAACCCTTTGAGAAACAATAGCGTAAAATGAACTTCCGAGACCAAATATTCGAAGAATCCTAAATAAGAATAACTGGCAACCTCCGAAAAAATACGTGTATATTCATCATAAGGTAAAACGTCGGAGAAACCACCTATCCAGCACAACTCACGATTCAAAACCCCAAAATAGGGCGCGAAGAAAAATTTTTCCTCAACGTTTTTCATACGACCAAGCCTTTGTCTCCACGGCAGCAGATTCGACGCCGCTTTTTCTGCGAATACAAGAACTTTTTTGAGTAACTTAAACGAAAGATCTGTTATTGAAACAATATTACATGGTAAAATAATCGGTACAAAAATCTCTTGATTTCCGCGAAATCTTGCTAAATAATGACTAATAAGATAATTTATTTCGCGGAGCGGTTGCAATGATTTAGGTAACTTTTCATTATAAACAGTAAATATTTTGTCTATCCTAATTAAATGATCATTCAAACTTTCTAATTCTAAAAAAACCATCCGCCATAGTTGTGTCACCAATGAAACGGAATCTTCCAGCCCAACATTCTTTTCAATCGCTGTTGCTACCGCCACTTGATCAGCAAAAGAAACCAGACGATGTTCGTGCATAAACTGATATAATTGTTTCAGATAATGATGTGCTAAGAATGTGTCCCCTTCATACCGTTTATAATGAATATCTGAGGGATTAACATGAACATACGCGTCTACCACCACATGCTCATCGGTATGATGTAAGATCAATTGCAATTTGTCCTCTAACGCGGATTTATATGGAGGATATATCTCATATGACGATGCTGTCTTCATTTTTCCAACTTCCATCTGCGCTTCTACGCCGTTTCCTACTTACAACAACTTCCTTTTTGTTTTTTTTGCTTTTCTTTATCTGAATTCAATCAAATGAAACGTTTTTATTTATTCATTCTTTTGTTTTATCGAGTATATTTGACGAATATTGTTCCCCTAAACTAATATTAAAAGGCTGATCAGCCAAATTTAATCGAGAGACTCTTTAACTGTCAAGATAATGCCATAATATAGGAGGCCATCTTTTCATGCGGTTAAAACCCGTAAAGTTAGAAATGCTAAAAGTCACTTTCCATGAAAAACACAAAAGGAAAATGTTAAGATTTCTCCATAAAATCCCGCAAATCCAAATCGTTGACCCACAAGAACGCGCTTCAATGACGCGGGAAACAGAAAAAGAACGCGAAATAATCAACATGTATAACCAAATGGATCGCTTGCTAAATTATTTGAACATTGACATCTGGGAAGAAATCCCCATCGAACCACAAAACCTCGACTTCGAAGATCTTGACAAATTAAAAACTCAAGTACAACACTTTCTTGAAAAAATTCAACCACAAGTCGACGACTTAAGAAACAAAATTGCAACTAACGAACATGAACTAGACCAAATCGCACAAATATACGAAATTGCCTACAATCTTCAGCAACTTGGATCCATCAATGTGGAAGACTTCGGAACCGGACCCTATTTTTACGTAACTGCGGGACAAATAAAATCCAGCCGTGTCCGTCGACTCGAATGGAAATTAAAAGAAGCCACAAATGGCGAATATTTCCTTAAACACGCAAGTTTAGAAGATGCACCCGATATCCAAAGTTTTTTGTACCCAGAACAAGTTAAAGAAAAGAAACGTGGCATTCTTTCTAAAAGCATTGGCGGATTTTTTAAAGGTATCGGCCTATTATTATCTTATACCATTGTAAAACCACTAAAACTCGTCGGAAAAGGAATTATATCCGCTATAAATACTATACGCGGAGTTAAACCCGAAGAAAAAGAACATGAACATGAAGAACTCACCACAAACTCGGTTATCGTCGTGGGAGTCCTAAATGAACAAAAAAACCTTCTCAACCGACTTTTAACTGTTGAAGGCTTTATCGAATATCGACTACCAAAAGATATCAC
>WAPZ01000565.1 GCA_015520535.1 Candidatus Heimdallarchaeota archaeon | reverse complement strand
ATATATATACAGTTTATGCAGGTGGAGATGATCTATTCCTAATTGGTAACTGGTTGGATATAGTAGAGTTAGCGCCAGAATTAAATGATGAGTTTAAATCTTACACTTGTCATAATGATGATTTACATCTTTCTGCAGCAATTGAATTAATAAAGAGGCGGAGTCCGATAAGGAAAGGAGCGGAACAAGCAGAGGAAGCATTAGAAGAGGCAAAATCCAAAAAAGATGAAAGGGGAATACCTGTAAAAAATTCATTTAATTTATTTAACAGCGTGTTGAATTGGACTGAATGGAAATGGATTAAAAATTGGATGGAATTTTTTGACGAAAAAATCAAAGAGAATAAAACAGGGAAAGGAAGCACAAATATAAATACTGCATTTCTATATCGATTATTAAAATATCAACAAATGGCATTGGATTATATTAAAAATAAAGATGTAAAAGGCTTACTTTATTTATCCTATTTAAATTATGATATTGCACGTAATATTCAAAATAATAAAAATCCAGATATGGACAATGAATTGAAAATCTTACATAAATTAACTCATATAAATGAAAACAAGAAGATTATTGAGAATATTCATATTCCAATTTTTTATGCATTATACAAAAACAGAGGAGGAAGATAATGGGAGATTTAAGAGATGAGTTAAGAAAAAAAGTCCTTAAAGAAGAGGGAGAAAAAATTAAAACTAGGGAGGACAAAAAGGTGATACAGTTTTATAAAGACGGGGCAATTGATCCAGATCTAATTCAAAATGAGGCTTTGAAATGGGCTAAAAGTTTTCTAAATGATAAGAAGCCTCTAACAATGTCACAATTAAGAAAATTTTATGGAGAAGTTCTTGCTATTGAGGCTAAAAAAAAGTCAGGGGCAGATTTTAAATATTTATTACCCTTAATAAAATTAATGAAATCAAAAGCAGCATATGCTTATGCGAATGGTAGTTCCAATCAGAAAATTCCATTAAGTTTTAAGAATTTTATTGATATTATGGTTAATAGTATAAATGAACCAAAAGATTTTGATGCTTTTAAAATTGTTTTTGAAGCAGTTGTTGGATATAGCGTAGGAGAAGGAGTAAAATGATGAAACTAAGAAAGATTTATGAGATCAAAGGTAAAATAATTTTATTATCTGGTTTGCATATTGGAATGGGCAATCAAGAAATCCATATTGGTGGAATTGATAATCCGGTGATAAAGCATCCTTTAACCAATGAGCCTTATATTCCTGGGAGTTCATTGAAAGGCAAAATGAGAGCTTTGCTGGAATATAAACTTGGGAAAGTTAGAGATGATGGGAGGCCTTGGTTTGTAAATGATGAGGATAAAGTCAAGGATGATCCCATTTGCCGAATATTTGGGTCAGGAGATCCTAAATATCCTTCTGGTCCGACACGTCTTATAGTGAGGGATTGTTATTTAACGGGTAAATATAAAGAGCGCATAGATAATCCTAATGATGACTTAACTGTTTTTGATTTATTCGAAGGCAAATGGGAAACAGCCATCGATAGAAAAAATGGTACTGCAAAAAGAGGTAGCTTACGTCAAACTGAAAGGGTGATTGCTGGAACAGAGTTTGCATTTAATATGACCTATAAAGTTCTTGATGATAAAGATGAAGCAAACTTTCATCTTATTGAAAAAGGAATAGAATTATTGCAAAACGATGCACTTGGTGGTTCTGGGAGTCGTGGTTATGGTAGAATAAAAATTGAGTATGAGGTGATTGAGCATGATTATTCTAAAATGGAGGCTGAAAACTCACAATGACAACATACAAAATTCAATTTAAACTCAAATCCTCTATCCGTACTCCTTTTCAATCAGATACCATATTTGGGCATCTGTGTTGGGCGATGCGTTATCTTGAAGGTGAAGACCGATTGAGAGAATGGTTAAATAATTATCAAACATCGCCAACACTGATCTCAAACGCATTCCCTGATGGTAAATTCCCACGACCGATTTTGCCGCCATTACCTATTCAAAAATTAGGAAAATTGAAAGGATTTAGTACCAATCCGGTAGATATTAAAACAGCTATAATTCTAAAAAAGATGAAAAAGATATTGTTTGTTAATGAAGAGTGGGTAATTAATAATCAAGCTTCTTTCTCAATGGAGAATTTATCATCTTTGTTATTCGATATGGCTAAGCAAATGGTTGAAGAGGCCAGGTCTCAAAAACATAAAACGGTGAAAGATGTCGCCATTACTCATAATACTTATGACCGTTTAAATGGGCGTGTACTTGGAGGTAGCCTTTATGACTGGGTGGAAACCTTTTATATCCAGCCGAATGGTGACCCTCAAACATTTTGGTTTTTAGTTAAAACGGATACGCTTAATAAAAATGAAATTGAAAATTTGCTGGAGTTTATATCGCTTTCCGGTTTTGGTGCAGATAAATCTATTGGCAAAGGGCAAATTGAAATCACCGACATAAAGAACCAAACATTCCCAGAATGTCCCAATGCGAACGCTTTTATAAGTCTCTCAAATTTTATACCAGCTAAACCAGAAGATTTAAATGGATATTACAAACCTCTAACAAAATATGGGAAATTAGGTGGAGAATGGGCTACAGGAAGAGTTCCATTTAAAAAACCAGTAGTCATGTTACAGGCAGGAGCAGTTATTGTAGATGCCAATTATGCCAAAACAAAACAATATGGGAGACTTCAAACGGATATTCATCGACAAAAGGAAGTCGTTCATTACGGATATGCATTTCCTTTTCCGATATGTCTAAAGGAGGAAAATTGATGAACCCAAATAAAACCTGGAAAAAACCTCATCAATCACAAAACACTAAAAGGTCGGATTCTACAGCGATTTATAAATATATTCCAAAATACGAGAAAATTGCATTAGAATGTGAAATATTAAGTCCTATTCATGTTGGATCTGGTGAAGAAATTCCTGTTTATGAATATATTATTTTTGATGGAATGTTTTTCAAAATTGATCTTAATAAAACAATTTCTCTTTTATCTCAGGAAGAATTAACCGAATTCAACAGACTGAATGATAGAGGTGACTATAATGCCCTGCGTGCCTTTCTTAAAAATAAATATGATAATCATCAATTTAGGGAAAAAGTTACCGAGTTTGTTATTCCGGTAACGCGGGAAG
>WAPZ01000564.1 GCA_015520535.1 Candidatus Heimdallarchaeota archaeon | reverse complement strand
TAGCACAACGCATTTCTCAAGAGCACGATGATCTGCTGTTACAACTCAAAGAATGGGAAGATATGCGTCATCAGTTAACATCAATCAATGAAAGAGTCGAACAAACCGGAATTGAACGACTGATTCGAGCAATGTCTCGCCGTCGTGTTGAAGCATTATCAAATGTTGTCGAAACACCATTAATGCTTCTTATTATAGCTGACAGCGGAATTCCACTCTATTCGTACCAATTTCAAGATATTCAAAAAGTTGACGAACTTCTTTTTTCAGGTTTTCTCCGTGCTATTATGAGTTTTAGTGCAGAAATTTTTTCACAAGATCTTGACCGCCTTAACATTGGCGATTTTAGAGTTGCCCTCCGTCCAGCCAAGCCCTTTATTTTTTGCTATGTCTTTAAAGGATCATCATATCCAGCATTAAAATCACTAGAACGTTTTATTGAGGCAGTTCAAGCTTTGCCAGAAGTTTGGGACTCCTTAAAGCATAGTTATTCGACAGGACAATCATTACCGGAATCCAATCGGGAACAACTTGACTTTATCTCAAAAAAAACCTTTTTTAAATCACAATCTGCTTGATTTTACAAAAAGCTACGTTCATTTGTGATGGAATAACAACGTCAATTTTAAAGCATTTAACGGCTAAACGCATAAAACCAATTGTTTTTTTGTCTTATTCATTTTAAAAAACGTATTCTAATGCTTTTGTTGAAAGATCGATCTAGGAAAAAAAGAAATAGGAATTACGTCGTGGAAGGAGAAAGAAAAATGTGTTTGAGTGCAATTAGCGGATATTTCATGTCTTTAATTGGACCTTTCCACATTTTAATAGCATCACCACCTAAGAGTCTTAGAAGAATCTGGTTAGATTTGATTTCAATATCAATAATGGCTTTTTTGGGGAAAATTCGATTAAACATAGTAAAATTGAAGATTTTCATGGAATAAAGGCATACAGATTTTTCTACTACTAACTCATTTGTCGTTAGAAATGTTACGATTCCAAGCCAGAGAGTAAAAGGAGAAAGGAGCAAAAAAAGAACTGTTGCAAATAAAATTAGAGGTAACGTCATAGCTTCCGGCTTTGAATAAAATGCAGTCAGCAGAGGTCTGCCAGTTAAAATCTCCATTAGTCCTATGATCCAGGGAAAGGATATAGCACCAACAATTAAAAATTTAATTAACGTTAGAATTTTGAGTTGACGTGAGTCCACACCATGCTTTTTCGCTCGTAACAGCCAGTGGTGTGAGTTCATACGAGTTACATGAAACTCCTTTCTCAACGCCTCAATCACGCTGCTATTATCATTATAAAACGGGGAAGTCGATGCTGGAGCATCAGCTGTAGCTGCGGAAGGAACGAGAATTTTTGATTCAGTTGCCTTTATAGTCGTATCTAAAATCGTTTCTAAATTATTCTTTGAAAAATCCGCAAAAGTAAGATTTAGGGGTTTACCTATAACCCCTTTAAGTGGATAAAAACTTACGGCGCCTAAACATTCAACTTTGATTGGAAATTGACTTAAGAAGGTGATTATTCCATAAAATATGTTAGCAGTATTGTAGGTGGATGTAAAAATAAAACTATAATCGGGTTTCACTTCGGTTTTTACTAAATTGCCCTTCTCAGCCGTGGTTATATCGTTTTTATAAAGGAATATCGAAACCGAACCAGCTGATTTCCCACCTTCCATCGTAATTTTGAATTTGACATAAGAAATTTCGCTAAGGGGAACGGATTTTTCTTTTTGTTGCGTTCTGTAATCTTGCACATGTATTATTCTTTTGTTTTCGGCGTCTAAAAATACAACTCCTTGCTTCACAATAAAAAAGATCACAAAAATCCATGCTGTGATGGCAAATAAGGCATAAAATATTATGCCAATTACTGCGGCAGGATGGTTGAAAAGCCCGTGAATATAAGAATATCCGCCCATACTTACGGTAATTAACAGAATAATACCAAGATATGGTTTTATCTTTATATTTGTGGTGCCATCTGGGGGATATATTGCTACGTAACCGAAACTTATAACGAAAAGGATAGCAAAGAAACTAAACGTCGCAACCGGAAAAAATGATGTTGTATCAAAAGAAAAAAATAAGAGCATCAACCCAAGACCCATTCCTTGTAGGAATAACGCAAACAAAACAATCACAATTTTTTCTGTTGTGGTTCGTAGTGCAATTTTGTCTAGGGATTTTATCCTAAATTCGTGTGTCATGCAATAAACCAACTACTTTTTCCTTTTTATACTTGAGTTACGGCATGAGAATTTTTATTTAAGTGTTATGCTTTCAGAACTTAATGATTTGGATATTTAATCCATAAAGATGTAATAAGGTCGTGAATGAATATTTCTTTAACATTTTGCCCCTCAGTTTTTTATTGAATACTGTAATTGCATCAAGATTGAGGTGCTTATAAAAAATCGATTATAGTATAATATGGAAAGACATCTGTATTTCATTCTCAAAACATTGTTTATGAGTTCGTTCAGCATTTAGAAGAGATATTTTTGAAATGACAAAAAGAAAAGGAAATTTTTTGTGAAAAAAGTGGAGTAGAAATGCCATGTCGACACGATGCTCAATTGTATTTAGAGTCGGAACTAACCGGGATAATTGGCTTGTTACTTATCGCCATCAAGATGGAAGGCCACCAAACGTGATAGCTGATCTACGCCATTTTCAATCTTTCCTGCAGCACTTTCATTCTCCAATTACCACATTAACGGATCATTCATACGTTCCCGTATACGAGTGTGTTGTCTCTAATTGGCTCACTTTTATGAAAAACAATTTACATTATCTTCTTTGCACTCATACTGATAGAAAAATCTCTTGGGAAAATTTGTTTAAGGATCCTAAAGATTTGCTCTTTTCCAGAAAAGAAGAACTTCATCTTAATCCAGAATGGAACTGGTTTAAATCCAGCATATGTGACTATTATGTATGTCTACATCCAAAAATTCATAAGAATGTCACTTTTGTTCGATGGATTTACGAAGTACGGATCAACAAAGCTCCATGGCAAGTTATCAAAAAAATTTATAATGCTGATGC
>WAPZ01000563.1 GCA_015520535.1 Candidatus Heimdallarchaeota archaeon | reverse complement strand
GAGCAGTTATGTGCTGAGTTGGACGGCCACTGATTTAGATCCGGCGACGTATACGGTGTATGTGGACGATGTGCAGCAGGTGTCAGGCAGTTGGAGTAGTGGGGTGTCTGTGTCCTTTGATGCTGGTGGTTTGTCGTTGGGCGTGCACAATATTACCATCGTGTTCTATGATGGCAGTGGCAATTTTGTTACTGACGAGGTGACGGTGACGGTCGTAGACACCACAGCATCTACGATTACAAGTGCACCGGCCGATGCGAGTTACGAGTATGGTACGAGCAGTTATGTGCTGAGTTGGACGGCCACTGATTTAGATCCGGCGACGTATACGGTGTATGTGGACGATGTGCAGCAGGTGTCAGGCAGTTGGAGCAGCGGAGTTGCTGTGCCGTATGATGCAGGCGGTTTGGCATTAGGCACGCACAACATTACCATCGTGTTCTATGATGGCAGTGGCAATTTTGCTACTGACGAGGTGACCGTGACGGTAGTGGACACCACGGAGCCGGTGATTACGAGTGCACCGGCAGATGGTAGTTACGAATACGGTACGAGCAGTTATGTGCTCAATTGGACGGCCATGGACTTAGATCCGACGACGTACCAGATTTATGTAGACAATACGTTGCAAATGTCTAGTAACTGGAACAACAGCAGCGAGGTAGTCTTTGAAGCTGGTGGTTTATCAGTTGGTACTCATAACATCACTATTGTGTTTTACGATGGTTCTGGAAATAAGGCCAGTGATGAGGTAATAATTACAGTGGTTGATACGACTGCGCCTATTATCGTCGTTCGACCATCCAATATGAGTTTTGAAGAAGGAACAACAGGACATTGGGCGAATTGGACAGCTGAAGATCTGAGACCAGATCTTTATCTGATAGAAGTAAATGGAACATCAGTTAAAAATGGAACATGGAACAGTGGAGAGCCAGTTACCTTCTTATTAGACGATTTTACAGCAGAAACATATATACTGACGATAACATTTTATGATCGAAGTGGCAATTCAGTCACGGATGAAATTATAGTGATTGTCACCGCACCGATTGCAGACGATCCACCCGTAATCAAAAATGTCATTGTGAAACCAAGATTCCCGAAAGAGAATGAATCTTTTGCAATATTTGCGATAGTTACAGATGATCATGGAGTTTCCTCTGTCAAGTTACACTTTAAAATCAACGATGACGCGTCATGGCAAATAGTACAGATGGAAAAGGTTAATGGAACATTTTGGAAGGCAGAATTTTCCGGCTATCCAAGGAACACCGTATTTAGATATTATGTTGAAGCTATTGACACACGCAACCAATCAACTACGTCGAGTGAACAACTCATACTCATAGGCAAAAAGGTTGCACGAACACCTGGATATACAGTTGATAGTACATTGCTTGCCTTAATTTTATTGATGTCCACAGCTGCATTAGTGAAATATCAGCGTAAAAGAACCAAGAAATGAAGAACATGAATTTTCTTGATTTCGCCCAGTTTTTCTTTTTTTTCCAGTTTTTTATCTTTGTTTTGGTTTAATATAGCTGTTTTACTTTTTTTTACCTTATTTGATTAAATTTTGTTTGTTAATTTGAATGAAGTTTTTTTGGCTGTCTTTATTCTTTTTTTGCTTTTGTTATGTATTCTACATTGATGTCGATGCCTATGAAGTGTCATCTTGCTTTGAGGGCAGTGATGCAAGTTGTTCCGACGCCACAAAAGGGATCGAGGGCATGTTGCCATCAAAGGAATGGAGTTGGATGCAACGATTGGATAGGGAAGCTCGATGGAAGAAATTTAAGAGTTTTAATAGAAGAAATTAAGAATTTTACGGAATCTACGTGATAAAAGACCAAAATCTTTCACTTACGCTGAAATTAAATTGATTGAAATGCGTTTCTGAAAATGGCTCAATTTTAGTGTGATATAATTTTGGTTTTTTGTCAGACAAGAAAATTTTTAATGCTATTAGGTTTAGAAAAAGAAAATAAAGGAAAAAAATGTTATTTAGGGTTAAAAAAGAGGTTGCAGTTCTAAAGGCGTCTTCTTTTGAGTAATCTTTTTTTTCTGAGGATGCTAATAAGGCTTATAACAACCAAAGCAGAAATGAGCGTTTCTATAGTGCCAAAAGGAGTAGGGTTTTGATTGGGATTGGGGTTAGGATTAAGAATGATGGTTGCTGGTGGAGTATAGGGATAAGTATGTGGTTTTGCTAAAGGATAGGGATCAAATTTGCCACCGAAGGGGCCAGTACTGCTTTCAATTTTTTCATATGGCACATCCACGATTCCGTCACTATCATTATCTGGTGTAGTCCAGTCACTCCAATAGTTGAAGATGAATGTATTATTTGAGGTAGTAGGACTTTTGTCAGCGGCTTGAGAAGCGTTAAGTCCGACATCCGCACCATTATTTTTTATAAAATCATTCCATTGAACTAAAGTATTTTCTGCGGTGCCAGTAAGCCAGACGCCGTAACTACTTTGATTTTCTAGTGTGTTGTTTAATATTTTGTTGTCCGCAGAATATCGGACAAAGACGCCTATGTTCATTTGATAGAAGGTGTTATTAAGGATGAGGTTTTGTGAAGAGTTTTGTTCTAGTGTAATAGCAGTTCTATTACCATTAGTAAAGTAGTTATCTTGAATGATGGTCATGGTGGTATTTACGAGTTGCACGGCGTCTTGATTAAAGATTTTGTCAAAAGTGTTATTAGCAATTATGTTGTCGGTGGAAGAAAATAGATAAATGGCGCTTTGTTCGTTGTTAGCGAATGTGTTGTTAGAAATTACTCCTTGTTGCAATAAACGGGCGTTGATAGAAATACCACCTGGTGTGGCGTATTTAAATATATTACTATCGATAGTTACGTTATTTCCGCTTTGCTGGATAGTAATGGCATAACTAGAACTATTAGAAAAGAGGTTTTCCGAAATTATGGTGTCTTTAATGGTAAAAATGTTAATGCTTTGATGATTTTGCATAAAAATGTTTTTTCGTATTTCGATCATACTGGCGTTGTCAATCTCGATTGCGGAAAGAGGCTTTTTATCGAAGTAATTTTCGGTAACAACAACATTTTTAGTTAAATCTTGCATGAGAATGGATGAATTATGGAAAGTGTTATTCTTTATGGTGGCTTTTTCTGTGCCGATCATGGAGATACCATTTCTAGAGGTAAAGGTATTTTCTTGGATAAAAACGTTGCTTGAAAGCTCCCAATTCGTGGATGGCACGATGGAAATGCCATTATCGAGTGAGTCATCAAAGGTGTTATTGATAATCTGGACGTTAGACACATTCCATAGATAAATACCATTCATTTGCACGTTTGGAACTGTTATGTTGGAAGAAAAGAAATTCGAGCGGATAATTACATGCAGCGTGGTGTGGAAGATGAGAATACCACTATACCAGTCACCATTTGTGTTTGTCGAGTTTAATGTGATGACATAGTTTTCGATAATGAAAGGATTTGTGCTACTCCCATCCCCTTGCCATCCTTCTGCTTGTGCGGTTGCTGTTAGGTTAGCATCACCATAGATTGTGATCGCTTTATGTTCTTGTAATGTGCTTTGGGCTACTTTAAAGTGTCTAATGGTGGCAGTTGGAACTGTTTGTGGTCGTCGTCCATTGTTTTGTGCTACTTGTGTATCTTTTTCTGTCTTTAAAGTTTTAATACCAAAGTTATCATCCGCATGGGTGTTAAAAACTGAAGAAGTAGCTAAAGCATATCCTCCAAAAACGACATTTACAATTAGCCATGCAATGAGAACTGAAACGAAAAACTTCTTTAAAAAACTGTTAATTATGCATGATGGGCATTTTTCAAGAGACATATCGAACACCTGCTATTAAAGGTTATATTTATAGTTTTTATATTTCGTATGGTGTATTTTTTCCTTCTTTTTGAAAACAAAGTTTTATTTGCTTCAATTTGTGCTAATAAAATCAAATTTAAAAAAGTAACTGAATTGCCATATCATGGTAATTTGTCTAGGTAAATGTGATGTTGTTTTGTGTGAAAATAGGCAATTACAAGAGTAGTCTTCTTTTTGCAGAAAAGGGAAAACAAATAGTTAAGGGTCTGTTGGCTGGAGTTAATGGTATTGACCATATTTTCTTCTTCGTTCAAATTATAGAACGGCACAAAGAGAATGATAAAGTGCACTTTTCAAAAGCGTTTTTTGTGTGTGAGTGAGTAAGTGTCATGCGGTTTGTAGTTGTTTCACTTTTTAATAATTGGTTATCTTTAAAAACGAGGAAAAAGACGGGTAACATAATGAGACGTCGTTGTAGGGTTTGAAGGGAAAACGCGTATGCCGATATGTAATAATTGTGGTGCCTATTATTCAGAAGCAACATGTCCCACTTGCTGGAGAGAAGCACGTTTAAATGAAATTCTGCAGACAGTTCTCCAAGAAATCCGAGAAAGTTCAAATAAATCGCTAAAAGCAGAAAAAATTGCAAAACACATCCCGATAAAGTCAGCGAGGGATTATTGTTGTATTTGTAACAAAGAAATTAAATTACCAGAGTTTTCCGCATATAAATTGTGCAAAGAATGCGGAACGCCATTTATTTCTTATGTAAGTGGCATACGATTGGAAGACATTAAAGGTGACAAGTGGTATCTTATTTTTTTATTCTTGTTATTAAATCCACAAATCATTCCCAAGACATTTTCAGCCTTACTCGGAAATCATGTTTTTTTAGGGGAGGATCTCAATGGTCTGAAGTTTCAAGTTGAAAATGGGAAAGTTTTTTGGTTTGATATAAATGAGCAAATGTTTAAAATGCCTTTGTTTGAATATAACTTGGAAAATATTGCCTTGGGAACTATAAAAGTAGAAGGAATTATTGATTTAAAAGAAAGATTATCAAGTGGACGCATTCCTAAAGTCACCATTACGGGAAAGTACTTTTTGAACACGGAATTTAAGTATGAGAATTCTTTAGGTATGTGTCACACTTTGGATAGCAAGTTAATTCCGCTGAATTTGAATCATGTCCAAGTTTATACGTCTGATGGACAAATGCAAAATATAACCTCGGGCAGAAACGTTAGTGACGATTTTCATGATTTTTATATGCGTTTTAGTTTCTTATTTCCTTCAAAAGACGAAAAAAACTGCTTTTCTCGGATGATATTCATACTATGGTTGTTATACGAATATTTGAGTGATGCTTTTACCAATCCAAAAGTATTTGCTTTTTTGGAGTTATTAAATGTTCTCCAGAAAAAAGGTCTTAAAGACATTATTCGGCGGAACACCGATTTTTTTGAAGACTTCAAAGGGGCTTTAAAATACACATTATTTCATGTACAATGGTTTGAAAATGTTAAACATGAAAATGTGCGAAGCAAAGCTGTCGATGAGCTTAATCGCGCGCGACGAATTCTTCATTTCTATCTTCCGGAGATTAGCAAAATAAGTAGGAATACGTTCCGTTTGGTTGCAACGAATTTACAAACACTTTTTTTGAATGAATTTCAATCGATTGGAGTAGAATGTCTTCAACAATGTGTTTTTGAAAGTTTTTTAGAAGGAATAACAAAAAATTATGAGTCTGTAAACTCGTTTTTTGAATATTTGATGCTTCTTAGGAAAAAAAATAACTTTAATGCACTAATTGAGCTTTTTTATAACTATCTCCAACAGTTTGACACTTTACAACAAGTTCCACCTCCATACATTATTTTTTTGGCACAACCATTCATTGAGGCTATTGAAGAAATTTCTGTTGACCGCATTCTCTTTTACTGGCATCCATCGGATTTTTTGAAACTTCTTGAGCGGACTTCCGATCCCGCGCTGTCAAAGGCGATTGGTGTCATTCTAAAAAGGTATTTTACCACTTATTATCAATCACTTAGCCAAGAAACGTTTGAAAGATTTCTTAGTTGCCAAAGAAAATTAGGTACCATCAAAAATTTACTTGATATCGATTTTTTCCCCGTAGACTCCATTATGGTACAATTGAAAGGTCTCGTGTCCGCTAACGATTTGAATGAACACCAGGTGGAATTGATTGGTCTTTTGGTTGAGAATTTAGCGCAAAAAGAGGTTTTCTTTCCCATAGAGATACCACAACACCTTCTTCGACATTTGTTTGCATCTAAGAATACTATGGTTGCGTTTCGGCTTGCAATCCTTCTCAAACAATTTTTTCCTGAAATTTTGTCAACGATATCAGACGTGGCGTTATCGGAACTAATAATTGCGCATCCAAACGTAAAATTTTTTGAAACACTCCTTAATATGGGCTTTTTCACCAGTACTAGTGTAATAAAAGCTCTAAAGCACTTAATTAGTGAAAATATTAGAGAACCAGAACTTATAACCTTTAGAAAGAACTTATTAAAACCAGTAGTCAAACAAAAAGTGCCATTTGTCGCGCATTTATCACCGGAAAATGTGCTCACAATCATAAAGGATTATAATGAACCTGATATTTTCTTTTATTGCTTAGCAGAGATGGTAAAAACCAATCGCACTGAAATCAATGACCTCTTACGTCATGACGTAATAAAAAGTAAATTTCAAAAAATGTGCCGAATCGCGCGTTATCAGCGCTATCTTCCGTATGTTGATCAGCTAATCATGGAATTAGAAAAAAAACCACATAAATCTTATTATTCCTTTTATAAAGCGCATGCTGAAGACCTTCGGTATAAAATATTGCATGAGCCCTTTGACGAGATTATGAAAGAAGGTGGGCTTGTCAAAATCATTCAACATATTACGTCGAATAGTGTATCAAAAGAGATTCATTTACGAAGGTTGGATCATATTCCTTTCGAAATTCTTTTAGAAATTGTCGAGAAAATTCATGTCGTATGGACTTTTCACCTCTTTCGAATTATTGCTGAATATCAATTAGCCATTTTGCCAGAACTAAATGAATATCTGACGTGGGATGTGATACAAGACTTAGCAAAACGTTCACAAGGCGCGGATGATGTAGCACTTTTCATGAAAGCACTCAAGTGCATGAATAATCCGCACTTGGAGAAGCTATTTGAGTTGTATCCGCCAGATCGTTTGGAAGACATGAAACCGAGTTTCTATTTCGATGAATCTTACGAACGTGCAACTTTGGTCCGCTTAAAACACGCCGGTTATCTTGATTACTGGGAAAAGAAAAAACAACAAGAACAGCAAGAGTTACGAACTATTAATAGAAGACGACGTCGTCGGCAAAGTGACTGAAAACATATTCTTTTTAAACGACTGGAAACCACTTTTTTGTTAGAGAGAAATGGCAATAAAGAAGAAAAACGCCTTTTTTGCTGCAGAAGAGCATCTTTATCACGAGTTGGAAGTTTTCTTGGAACAATGGCTGAAAAGTGGTCACCACGATTCTAATTCATTAAGCCACTTTATTTTTATTCGTAACTTTATTTTACATCTTATGAGCCTCTATTTTTTCAGCACATGTGGAATTTTGACGCTTTCCATTGCAGGACGGGAGTGGAATCTTGATAAAAAAACGTATCAATCGTTTTTTAAATGGTTAGTTACACATTTTGAGGAAAAAGAGATCTTTATTCTGGTAACCCATATTTTCAATCATTTATTTTCTTTACCAAAGCTTGGCGAACAAGACATAGCTAAAAAGAATATTAAAATTATAATGGCGGCAGAAAAGGATATAGTCCGCATTGTAGCACCAAAAATTCCAATTACCTTCAATCAGTTATTTTTCAACTTTAGCTATACTAAAAGTGTTGAAGGCAATATACGTGAAAAATTATTACTTCGCAATCATACGTGTAAACCTCTCTTGATGCTCTTCAATAAATATGAGTGGAGTTGTAACGAAACATTTTTTACCGAATCTTTCGCAAAAGAGGATTTAAGTGCACTTGTTATCACCCCAAGAATCTTAGAGATCTTCTATGAAAAATCTCATCGTTTTAATTCTATTTACGCGCTAAATGCAACTGAAAAAAAGATAACAGCTTCAAATACGTGGTCACTTAGAAAAAGAAAAGGCTCTTTTTACACCCCGAGAAAAATAACATGGTATATTGTTCATCACACACTGACTTCCTACTTTTTATCTCGGCTTTCTGAGTTTCTGGGACACCAGCCAGTTGAAAATTTTCTGTCCTCTTATGCAGAAAATATGACGGAACCTGTTTTATTCTCCGCCCTACAGAAATTAGAAGTAAAAAACCTGCTTTTTTTCAGAAATCACATTTTAAAGACAGTAAAAATCTGTGACAATGCGTGTGGATCAGGTGAATTTCTTCTGGTGACAGCAACCTATCTTCTTCAATTATATAGATATATTGATAAAATTTTGGCACAAAAAGCTGAAAAAAATCTTGATAGAAGGCAAGAGGCACCTGATTATGAGAATAACATTTTCAAATCTCCTTATGTTGAATATGTTGCGAAAATTTTTGCAAAAAACCTTTATGGCGTGGATAAAGATGTACTTGCGGTAGATATTACTAAATTACGTCTCATTTTGTGGGCTTTATCTTACATTTCAGCAAAAGAAGGAGACATACGCCCTTCCAATTACAATTTAACGGTTTTAAAACAACTGGATTTTAAAATTAAAGTTGGAAATAGTCTTATAGGTCTTACCTCGACTGAAAAGGTACCGACAAATCTTCTAAAGATATGTGGTATGCAGTCGACTGATAAAACTTCTTTAGTGGATGTTAAAGAGAAGCTTGACCATTTTCATTATGAGTTACTGGTTTCAAAGGGCGTTCGACTTCCATTTTCTGAATATCGAGCTTTAAAACCGTTTCATTGGATCTTTGAATTTAAAGAGGCTTTTCTGTCAGACGATTTAACGTCAATTACAGAACCGGGCTTTGATATAATTATTGGGAATCCGCCTTATGGGAAAATTTTGAGCAAAAAGGAGTTAAAGATACTTGATCTTGAAGGTATGATTGTTAAAATGACAGATCATAATGGCCGTGGGACTAACAATGCAGCAGCGCTTTTTTTGGAACGAAGTCATCAATTGTTGAACAAAAAGGGTTATCTCGGCTATATTCTCCCGAAATCTCTTTTATATGTTTCCGAATGGGACAAAACACGGTACTTATTACTAAAAGAAGTCACTCTGAAACGAGTCGTTGATTGTAGCAAAGCCTTTCGTGATGCGCTTTTAGAAATGTGTATTATCATTTTTCAGAATCAGAAACGTCAACATTCAAACTCACAACAAGTGATTGTCCACAATTTCTACACTTGGAACATGCGACGTTTTTCTACTACACCCTTCAAAATTTCAAAAAAATATCTCAGTACAAGACGCTTTTTTACCGAAATAAATGATGAAAAAAAAGACATTTATGATCACATCACCAAAAACTCCATTACTCTTGGAACTATCTGTAAGATATGGCGTGGGCTCAGTTTAAATCGATATGTAAAAAAGCAACCCACAAAAAATGCCATAAGAATTCTTCGCGGGGACGATATTGGGCGTTATGTCATCAAAAAGTATGGTTATATCGATTCCGCACTTGTAGAGGCACGGAACTTCACCCCGGGCACCTTACTTTTTCAAGAAATCGTTGCTCATATTGAAAACCCACGACCACATATTAAATTGACGGGAACGTTTAATACCGATCTTATCATTTCCGTAAATACGATAACTAATCTGGAATTACTCCCTCATGCGCGCACTTTCCTCACGGAAAAAGCTCTTCTAGCGTTATTGAACTCCAAACTCCTCAGTTGGTACGTCTATAAATTCATCTTTGTAAATTCGGTACGTACCATGCACTTTTCTGGAAGATATGCCTATGA
>WAPZ01000562.1 GCA_015520535.1 Candidatus Heimdallarchaeota archaeon | reverse complement strand
GACTTATATTGCACCAATATTTGAACAGTCGTTAAACCAATCTTTTCAAAATTGATCACTACATTTTTAGTGTATAATTGTAAATCATCTCTTAAATAATTCACAATGCTTGAGATTTTCGACTCCGAATTGGATGTTAACCTGCTTAACATCGTAGGACTATCTGTTTGAAAAACCAAAATATCATGAAGAATCTGTATCTCTTTATCACTTAAATTCAATGGAAAATTTAACCGCACCTCATACAACTTTAATTCAAACGCCCTTACGTCGTTCTCATATAAATCTTTATTTGCCGCCAAACGTAAAATTTCAACAACTAACTGTAAAAAATCATTTTGCTCGATTCTATTGCAGACTTCAAAAAAACTCTGCCCATCGTATGACCAAAAACTCTTTTTCCACCAATTTTCCATCAATTCCTTCCAAATGTCTCTCCATAGCTTTTCTTCTTGCACCGATTTTGATGAATATTTCGACGCCAAATAGAATGACAAATCCAAAATTATCGTAGCCACAAATTTCCGTAGATCAAATAATTGAAGGAATTTTTTAACTTCTTTTATATAGCGACTGACAGAATCGGCTGGAAATTTTAATTGTGAAATCTTCTGTTCCGATACATATTGACTAAAATAATGTTCAACTAGTACTTCGTTCCAACTCGCCTCTAAAAAATCTTCTGCCTCTAACTTCTTTCTTATAAGGTTAAACATAATTTCTGAACTCTCACTCCCTCTCTGCTGCATTTTTTCAATTCTCCATCTCATTTTTTTCATTTAAATCTAAATTTTCGTTCTAAAAGTAATATGACACTATAGAAATCCTCTTTTTCGTGGGAGAATAGTAATACTGGTTTCTACCCTGTACCACATCTTGGTGATTACCATGATGTTTGGTCCGGGAAACCCCAGTCCATTCCCACCAGAGCCGGAACCTGATTAGGTTAAGGCTTTTGATGGGAAAATATCTAATGGCTTTTTGAAGCCACCAATTTTTTATTCCTTTTTTTTCTGTTTTCTGAGGATGTTTAATTCGAAACACGATTATACCTTTCCAACAGCACGTTTAATGTCAGTTACTCTTTTAACGTTTCTATTTAAGCGATAACAAATCCTACGTATAAATATTAAAGTACTTATAAATAAAGCTGCTGTCCAGCCTCAATGCAACATTAATAAATCTTAGATAGTAAATAATAATTGGGAGCCAGTGCACTCTGACTGCGGCTGAGAAGGATTCGTTCCTTCTCTATCCCATCTCTATGCTCTTACTTTTTTAAAAATTATTCTTCCACTGCGAATCTGCTGATAATGATAATAAAGGTTTTTAGAATGCATCAATCACTCACGTACATTATCCAATTTGTCTCATATCCGCCAATTATGCAACTAACTGAAATTCTTCATGATAACATTTCTTTTTTACAGCAAACCTTAAAATTTTCTGAATTTTACGAAAATACGTTAAAACAACGGCTCTTAATTAAAACGACGCAATTTGTACCGCATATAGGATTTTGGCGTTATCGACTTAATTACGAATACCATTATTGGTTTCAACATCTTTATTATTCTCTACGCTATAATCTACCATCGATCTTCCCCTTATATGCCGCCACTAAAAAACCAAAGAGCATTAATGCCGTCATTTCTCCAAAAATTTCACCACACCATACCATACGCTTAAATTTCTATCCTAATGGTGTAATCATGGCTAAATTAGGATGGCAAAGAGGCATTAAGAATAGTTCTCTAATCCCACCACACTATCTTGGAAAAATATTACGTTTTATCGAAAAAAGCCTCTTTAAATCACCACCTAATAAGGAACATAAACTTTCACAAGCCTGGAGAATCATTTTTATTCAAAAAGAAAAATCCAATGTAATAGATCAGCTGTTTGCCCAATCATCCTTCCAAGAAGTCGAAAACATTGAAATTGGAATTAATACTAGCATTAACATCAAATATTATCGCCAAATCCGAACCTGGATTATAACACATACCACACTTCCCAGAGAAACTCGCATCAAGTTATTCCATTGCCTCGAATTCGCCCTAATGCAATTTGTGACACTCACATCGTATATTCAATCCTTCAAAACCTTATTAAAGGAATCATCTTACGAACACCGAATCCTTACCCACTATTTCCGTCTGTTGTTCTGGTTCTATCATCCTCATCTTTATGCCGTAAGACCACGAGACTTCCCAAAAATCTTTCCCATCGCATGGCAACGCAAAACCTATGAACAAATAATCCAGATACTTGACTATAAGAAAATCTTTGAACCCCTCTTTCAAGAGGTAATAGCACTCATCAGAAATAACACACCCCTTGTTGAGTCTATAAGTTATTTAGTCGATGAAAAAGAAATAACATTGCTGTCAAACTTTCTTGAATTCCAGCCACTAGATATCTTAGAGAAACTAACGCCTTTAGAAAAAAAGGTTCTAAACTATCTTATTGATGCGTACTTAAATGACCGAAACAGCACAACGCTGGCTGATGATGAAATTGGTCTTAGACACCGAAGCCACTTAGCTACTAATCTGGGTCTTTCACATAAGCAACTCTATAACAAAAAAAAATTCGGCGAGTACCCACCCGTTATTGAATCGTTACGCTCAAAAAAATTAGTCCTCTCAAAACGCCATAAATTTCCTCATATTAAAAGATGTATGTATTACAAAATTAATCTGGAAAATCAGATAATCCAAAAATTGCTCAGTTCAGCACAACTACGCAAAAAATATCTGGTGCCAATGGAAACGAAACTTAAATGAACTCCAACTAAATGGCTATCAAACATTGTATTATTACATTGCTTCTTTTGGACTTACGTTGATGTAACTTGATAAAACAGCACTCATTGGGACCAATATATCTCTTTTATACAAATCCACTGTTCACAAATAGATATTTACTCTCATAACTCAAATATCGTCCTATTTAGTTCAGAAGAATCTATAAAATTCTTTTATAATTATAGAAAAACTATGTGTGAGATGTTGCTCATTTTGACTCTCGTTATTCCAATCCAGCTACTTCTGGAATCTGTTT
>WAPZ01000561.1 GCA_015520535.1 Candidatus Heimdallarchaeota archaeon | reverse complement strand
TTTCAGCCAAAATGGTATTATCGCCCTTCGACAAGCCCTACCGCTTTCAATACAATCCCCATAGTCTGCTGCCCCGGTAGAGGCGGCATAGTCCAACAGACATTTATACCCCATGCTGAACTGCGCACGGGGTATAAATGCTTAGACGTTATATGAAAAGGCAGACTTATTAGTAATGGACGTAGAATTAGTAAAAAAGTTAGGGAAGCTAAGTAATAAGAGCGCTGGTCAGATTGAGGGAGTAGATCAGCTGATATTTGATGCGTTTAATTATAGATGCATGATTAACTGTGTAAATTCAGTTCCCGATAGCAACTTCAATAAGACATCATTGTTTAACCTATTTGGAGCAGGTGGAACAATATCGATCATTGTCAATATTGGAAAGTTGGTAGATACAAGAAAAGATGTTAATTCGCTTAGAAAACTATGGGATAACTACAAAAAATCGGTGCCTATTCCTGAAAGAAAAATAATAGATCAGGAGTTTCAGGATAAGACTATTTTAAATCCGGTATTGAATTTTCGACATGGGGTAGTTGCACATAACGGGATTACCAGCATAATAACATGGGAAGAAGTAGATGTTGTGTTGAAATTCTTAATTCGTGCATGGCATTTGGTATCTGAGCAGTCAGGTGCGCCAGTTATTGGTCCTACATATGACTTTATTGCTGTAAGTCACGGCTTTAACCATATTTTTACACCACAAGAGTTGACGTTAATGGAACAATCTTGGGTAGAATATAGCGCCAATTTCAAAGTATGGATGCACGAACCAATTGAATAAATTTTCATATAACAATTGCGTTAACTCTGACCGTCGAAAGCATGGTTTAATTGTGCATTCACTCCGTTCATTTTAGCACAATTAAACCACGCTTCCGCCGTCAGGTTACGCAAGACGTTATGTGTTCTACACTTGAATTCACATAATTAGCCCCTATGTAATTGAGATGCTTAGCAATAATGCCAGCTGTCATTAAAGGAGAAAACTATGGGAATTAAACCGGGTCCAAAACCCAAAGCTAAATCAACTAGGAAGCTAGATAAGCGTCGACGGGATAATAAAAATACTCCCGAGAATAAGCCATCACTTAAGCCTCACAAGCACAAGAAAGGTGATTGAAAACTGGGAGTGTATTTAGGCCGATAGGGGTAATAGGTTGGGGTTCGATTCCCCTAGCGCTTGTTGGCTCCGTAGCCCTTCTATTTGTGTTACTGCGTTACATTAGTCATAGCTTGATCCTTTCGGTCAACGACAACAGTAAAAAGGAGGTTCCTATGGTAAAAACAATAACTACTCGTACTCGTGTGTTCTTTGGTTCTATATTTGAAACAATGTGGGCTATTGGAGTCAGCAGCGCGGTTGGACACCTATCGACCTAAATACATTCACACATAACGAATTAGGTTAGATCGTGTGAGGAACGAACCACGATCTGAACCGGTTTGTTGGACAAGCCCGGCTTAAAGGAAAAATTGAAAAGAATTAGCTTTGATTGAGTCCTTGACTATCTCAAAACTTGTGCTAATTAGAAGATAGCTTTTTGAGGGGCGGTATTTTTAATAATAGTCAATAAAATAAATAGCTTATAATGTAATTGCCGAATTCTGTTGTTTGCATATCCATCCTGTGATTCTAGGCGATGTTGTCTCATCTGGCAAATTACCAAGGCATTATAGGGTTGGCGAGAGACGCTAAATCAAATGATTTTTTGCCCACGCGCTCACAGAAAGGCAAAGCTGTTTCAGTGCGATTTTGGTTATATATTTACAAAGTGAAAATTTTTGTTTTTCTGCCGCGTAGCGGCTTCGTCCAACAAGCATGTCAACCGGACAGTTTTTTGCTCCGGCCTTTTGCGAATTTCGCTACGCTACATTTTATCGCAAAAGCCCTCCACAAAAAACTGCCGGTTACGTGGACGTTAGCCATCAAGAGGCATCTGAAATATGCATGATCTAGAAAAAGGGCGTGAAGTTTACGTGGCCCATTTCGATATTCTTGGAATAGGTGCTTTGCTTGATGATACAGAACAAAAAAACTGGGGAGCTTGGCAAACGATAAAATCTTTTGCTGAAGCACAGGAACTTTCTGAATTCCCATTAACATGTGAGTCTAGGGAAAGATTATCTGAAAGGTTTTTTTCAGATACAATTCTTATAACTACTACTGATGATAGCGTTGAAAGCATACATTCAATAATTGTACGTTCACTAGAGCTATTTAGGTGTTCGCTAAGAAACTCCATACCGATTCGAGGTGGTATAGCCCACGGCTATTGGTTTGAATCAAATGAAAATAACAAAGATATCTTTACAGGTAATTCACTCAGTAGAGCATATAAAATTGGTGAATCACAACAAATGCTAGGGATTACCATTTGTGATAAATCCACTGAAATATTCTCAAGAAATAGTTTTTCCCTTGCTTCAAAAAAAGATGTGATACTTCAATATATGGTTCCATGTAAGAATGGAAAGTCTAAATCACAAGCAATATTAAACTGGCCTGCATTATGTGCACAAGAACTTAAGGGTATTGATTCCAGTAGCGCAGAAACATTATGCAATCATTTTTTTACTGTTGGTAAATATGATGAGATTGATAAAGGTGCTAAGGAAAAATATGTAAACACAGTACATTTTTTAAACACCAATGGCTAACAATACAAATTCACTCCGACAGTCAAAGCTACGCGTCTTTTTGTGCACTCGCTATCGCTCGATTATTGCACAAAAACACGCTACGCTTTGCCTGCCGGTGATTTGAGGCGTTAGATTTCAAAGACACTTTGAGCAACCTATGACTGACCCTAAAAAATATCCAATCTCATTTACAGAAATCCTTAAAGCTTAAGTAAATCAAGACACCCATCAATCAATTGCTGGCACAACAGAACCAACGCTGTAAATCGCCGATCATGGGCGATGTTATGTCTACAAATCCAATAAAAACAATACTTTAATAAATCTCAGTTGATCCTATATCACATTGTGCTATAGTCTGCGTATGA
>WAPZ01000560.1 GCA_015520535.1 Candidatus Heimdallarchaeota archaeon | reverse complement strand
AGATATAAAACAATACAAGCGTTTCGATTAATTTAATCCATGCTTTTAGTGGCAGTCGATTATTGTAGCCTTAACGTTTTTAAGATTTTTAAAATACGGCTGAAAATAAAAAAGAATTGAAAAATTAAATTGATTTTCCGCGTCTAAGGCATTATAAACTTCTTCAAAACACTAAATATTATTTTTTGAAAAAAAAAATGTGCAATCTCGGTTGTTTTTTTGAATAGACATATCTTCAATTAAAATTTTGTTATTTGAAATTCATTTTTGTGTCAAAAAAGTTGAAAACAAGGATAAAAAAGAAAAACGTGTCTGAGATTGCACTAAAGAAGACCAGAAGTAAACTCTTCCAATTGGTTGCATGCATTCACAACCTTAGGGGCAATGCCATTCACAAATTGTTCCGGATCTTTTTCGACTAGATCTTTATTTTCTTGGTATTTTTTCAGAGCAAAGCTTCCATCATAATCGACGGTTGCGATGCGGAGTGTTAAGTCTTTAGTAGAGCGGCCAAATTCTGAACCGGGGAGGGTTGCCACGTTCCAGTTATTTAGAAGGTGAAATGCAAGATCCTCGGAGGTTTTAACACCTTTTTTTGCCAATTCCTCGCGATAAGAGTTCCAATCGGGGAAAAGATAAAAAGCTCCTTGCGGTTCGTGGCAGCGAATACCCGCTTTAAGGAGGCGATGTGCTACATAATTGGTGACCGTTTCGTGTATTTTTGTGCAGTCACGTATAAACTGTAAAAGTTCATCATCGGTTTTATAGGCTTCAATAGCCATGTATTGGATGGGTGCGGCAGTGCATGACCATGTTTCGCTACCAAAGGCAAGTATACTATTGATAATGGTTTCGTTTTTTGGTAAAATGGCGAGACCCAGTCGAAATCCGCCAAGTGATCGATCTTTGGAAAGTCCACTAAAAATAATAGTTCTGTCGGGACAGAACTCCGCAATACTATGATGAGTATTACCGTTATACGTAATTAACGCGTAGATTTCGTCAGAAAGCACCACTAAGTTGTGTTCGTACACAGCGTCGGCGAGCGCTTGCAATTGTGACTTACTGTAAGTTTGTCCCGTCGGATTGGACGGATAGTTTAAAAGGAGTATTTTTTGTTCTTTTTTTCTGAGGATGTATTTTTCAACGGTTTCTTCGATAAGGGTTGGTGTGACCAAATAGCGATCCTCAAAGCTGGTGTACAGATAATGGGTTTCTTTTTGAACCAGTCGTGCTTGATGTTGATAACTGACCCATGCGGGTGAAGGTAGCATCAAAGATCCATCTAATGCCATTAAGGTATCAAATAGTGCCATTTTGCTACCGGGTGTCACTATAATTTGTTCTGGTGTGCATGAAAGGTGAAACATGATCTCGAAAAAACTGGCAATTTGTTTTCTTAAGGAAAGAATTCCTTGCGTGGGAAGATAACTTTTTTTATCGGCATTTTCACATAGCGCTTTTTGAAAACGTGGGTGGACTGGAAACGGGGATTCGCCAAACCCGAGATGATAGACCGTTTCACCTTTTTCCTTTAAGGCGTTAACTTTTTCATTAATTGCTAAGGTTGCCGAGCGTTTCATCCACGCTACATTAATTGAAACGTCAAACATGGTTGCTCACGGAATAATTTTTTATTCGTTTTTTTTGAGAAAAGAAAAAGAAAATTAAGTTTGATGGTTTAATTTAATAATCTTCACCCAAATAGGCTTCGATTACATCGCGATTGGTTTCAATTTCCTTTGGCGGTCCATGTGCAATGACTTTACCGCTTGCCATTACAAAAATTTCGTCAGAGTAATTAAAGACAACATTCATATCATGTTCAATCAAGAAGATAGTGGAGCGGTCTTTGAGTTCGATGATTTTGTCCATAATTTTGAGACCGAGGGAAGGGTTCACGCCGGCTAACGGTTCATCAAGTAAAATTACTTGTGGCGCAGTCATTAAGATTCTTCCTAAAGCTAAAAGTTTTAATTGTCCTCCGGAGAGTTCAGAGGCTAAATGATCTCTGATATGGGAAATCTCCAAGAATTCTAAGATTTCTAAGGCACGAAGTGTGTTTCTTCGTTCTTCCTCCTTAATTTTCGACCGTCGGAAAAATAGGTTCCAGATAGATTCACCAGTTTGATGAAACGGCGCCACCAATAGGTTTTCCAAGACCGTTAATTTGGGCCAATTTCTTGTGGTCTGAAAGGTTCGTAATAAACCCTTTAAGGCAATCTCATGTGCTGGTAGCCCATCTAAGGGCTCAATATTGTAATTTATTTTTTTTTCTTCGTTAATCCATTCGATATAATTGACTTTCCCGACATCTTCAGCCACATAACGTTTTGGCAGTTCTTTTCTGCGCAGTCGGTACCAGTTAATTAACAACCGATCAAGTAAACCTATTTGATAGACACCTTCAGCTTCTTTAGTAAGTTCCGGATTTCTTGGGTTGGTTTTTGACGTCCAGCCTGTGATAACATTGAATAATGTGGTTTTTCCCGAGCCATTAGGACCAATAAGTGCGGTTAATTTGTGTTTAGTAACAATCAGTGACACACCTTCTAGTGCTCTTACACCGCCAAAGTATTTGTGTATGTTTTCGACTTGAAGATGTGGCGGCGAATCGGCAGGGAATAATTCGCTATTACAGTTGACACAAAAAATTTTGGTGTCAGGATTTTCTGTGGTACAATTTTTACAAATTTTCATTTATTAACCTCCATTTACCTCATAAAATGACATGCGATGGTGTTTTAAGAAGGTGGCGTTTTTGTAGTTTTTTCTGGTGTATCTGTTAAGCGTTCTTGTTCTCCAAGGCTTTGTCGCGCAGCAACGGCCAAATCTGATCTTTTTCGTTCTTCCGGCGTTAATAACTTTAAATATGGTTCGTTATTACCGCGAGGCTCTGGAATTAATCCTTCGGGCATATAAATTAAAAACAATATGAGTATTACGCCAAAGATAACAAATCTAGTGTTGTCTGGGTTAATGATCATGTCGATTTGTAAGACAGTAAAAATATCGCCGATGAGAGGTGTCTGTGGTCCTAATCGTAGGCTTATGGCACTTCTTACGGCATCAACTTGAGCCGCTTGGAGATAGAGTGTGATTAAAGAGGTTCCGGCGAAGGCACCTTTGGCATTTCCTAATCCGCCTATAATTACAAACACGAATAGATTGAAGGTGAGCAAGGGACGGAAGTTATCAGATTCAAAATTGGAAAACGTGAGACCATACATCACACCAGCTAATCCACAGATAACAGCAGCAATTACAGCGATCTGCCAGCGAAATCGTGCTGCATCTTTACCAACCGACGTTACCGCAATGTCATCATCGCGAATGGCACGTAAAGTTCTGCCATACGGAGAATTTCTAAGAAGTTGAATAAAGAAGTAAATTAATAGTGAGAATATTAGAAAGACAATGAGAAGGGCAATTTGCCAGACTTTAACAGTACCTAAACCTAATGTTTCAAAAATAGTAATGTTTTGGTCAAAGGGTGCGGTAGTAACTAATTGATTCTTGAAGGAATTAAAAATCAGTTGTTGTGGTATGCCAAAGGGATCTTTTTGCCATAAATATCTTTTTTCGTTTTGGAGAAGAAGACGAATGATTTCACCGCCTGCAATTGTCATAATAGCAAAATAGTCTTCACGAAGCTTGATGGTTGGAATTGCTAGAAGCCAGCCAAAAATTCCCGATAAAACGAGGGCAACTAATACGGCAATCGGATAGAACACACCCGCGCTATGAAGTAAAGTCGAAGTATAGGCTCCAATTGCGAAAAAAGCAACTTTTCCAAAGTTTGGAAGACCAACAGATCCTAACTCTAGATCTAAACTCACCGCGCCAACAAAAAATACTAATATATAAAAGATTGAGCTAAAAAGAAAGACCATTTTATTTTCTAAGGTCGACAAACCGAAGAGATATAAAGAAATGATTGGGACTACTAATACCAGCCAAATAACTAAGCGGAGATGCTCAAATTTTTTTGGTCTTACATCCTCGGCTTCAGCTGTTAAGGAATCGTTTTTTGGTATATTCATTTTTTTTGTTTCTGTCATAATTGAACACTCCATTACTTTACTTTTTATACTCTTTCTCTTGTGGCTTCTATTTTGCCTAAAATACCTTGGGGTCTAAAGAGAAGCACCACAATTAAAATTACAAACCCAATGGCATCGGCATAACTTGGCGCAAAGGTAATCAAATTCAAAGTGTTTTCAAAACCTTTTTGAAAACCAAAGCCACCAGGTTTTTGAAGTTCAGTTAATACAATGATAGCAATTTGTCGTGAAAAGGCTAAAATTACTGCGGCAATAATACCACCGCGAAAAGAGCCGACACCACCTAAAATAACGACCGCAAAGATCGGTAACAGCAAGAAAAAGCCATCAAACGAGTTAAATTTCGGCTGATTTGCTCGAACAAAGGCGGCACCAAGTCCAGTAATTCCACCTGCTAAAAACCACGTATAAATGATGATTCGTGTGGTATTAATCCCCGAAACTTGTGCTAATTCCATATTGTCAGATGTTGCCCGCATTGCAATACCAAATTTAGTGTAACGAAAGAGCAGATCAATAGCAATAACCACAATAATAGCAATGATGATAGTATAAAACTCATAGATGGTTATAAATATGGATTGTGTGCCAAAAATTGGATGATTTCCCGTCAATTTGATTACTATATGACTTGGTCTCAGAAAACTGGGGAGCCAATCCGGAAAAGACGGCGAGAAGGTACATTTGGGACATAAACCACCAAAATCACCTCTTTTTTGCGGAAAATCGGAAAAAATCATTGACAGTAGGTTTCTGGCAACAAGTCCAATGCCAATAGAGGCAACGGTTAAGGTCGTAAGTGACGCTTTTTTATCACGCAGTTTTGAATATACTAGAATTTCACACGCAACACCGAACAGTCCCACTAAAATGAATGCATACGTCGCATGAATGAATATATTATTGATATAATGACCGTCATCCCATGGTAATAGATAACTAAGAATTTGTAGAATCCACCATGACATATACATACCTAATGTAATCCATTCCGCATGTGCAAAGTTTGAAAACTTCATTACTGAATAAACCATGTTCAAGCCAATACTTAATAAAATCATTGTTCCTGCAAAAATAACGGCTAGCATAAAGTGGCTGGCTAAATTAACGTTACGAGCCATCATTAAAAGTCCAAGCCCAATAAGACCGGCCAAAAGAAAGAGTCCCACTCCTACTACTAATTTGGTTTTTTGTTCTTTTTCCATATGATTCACCTACATACATTTTCTTTAATCAATCACGTTGTCCCAAATATAAGCGTCTAATCTTATCTTCCGCTAATAATTCATCGGCTGTTCCTTCAGCGGCAATTCTGCCAGTAACAAAAACATATCCTCGGTCGGAAAGCTCTAAAGACCTTTTTGCACGCTGTTCTACCAACAAAATTGAAATATTGAGTTCACGTTTTAGCTTTAAAATTAATTGAAGCATTTCTTCAGCTAGCTTAGGCGCTAACGCAGCGGTGGGTTCATCTAACAATAATATTTTCGGTGTCGGCATTAAAGCCCTTGCTAATGCAAGCTGTTGGCGTTCACCACCACTTAAAAGACTTGCTCGCTGTTTGTACCGTTCCTTGAGCACGGGAAATAGTTGAAACAACTCTTCTGTTCGTTCATGAAAGCTTTGATCCCATTTTTTTGTGTAATAGCCCATTTTAAGATTTTCTTCGATCGTCAGTGAAGGAAAGACATTAGAGAGTTGTGGCACATATCCAATCGGAATACCCTCTTTAATGATCTCATGAGGTTTTTTTCCTGTAACATCACGGCCGTTAATTTCAACTTTTCCAGAAAACAGTTCTACCAAGCCGATTAAGGTTTTTATGAAAGTTGACTTTCCCGATCCATTGGGACCAATAATAGTTACCAACTCACCCTGATGTAACTCCAAAGAAATTCCATTTATCACTTGAAGTTTTCCATATCCAGAATAAATGTTTGTTGCGCGTAATATCGGTTCACCCATTTTTATCCAAACCTCAAGACTGCAATTAAAATAATTTTTAGCAAATTAATTCTCAAATAATTACATAAGAAGAAAAAAATTAGAATACAAACCGTTTTTATATAAAATACAACGGTGTT
>WAPZ01000559.1 GCA_015520535.1 Candidatus Heimdallarchaeota archaeon | reverse complement strand
TCCGTTTTCCCTGCCAGTCGGGTAGCGTACGATTAAATTTAAAGACTTGGCTAAGCATGTAGATCCGAAGGCGGAGGATTTGCGGACGCGGGTTCGACTCCCGCCAGCTCCACCATTTACACATTTAAAGCTGTCCTAGGACGGCTTTTTTTGTGCCTGAAAACAATGATTTAGCCTTATTTTTCTACCTATAACGTACTAGCTCATCCCATACAAACCAGCGTTTTTAGTAGTACTCTCATTGTCGAGCCATCGCCGTACGACTAAAACCATCAAGTGAAAGCCATTCCTTCAGAATTAATCATTTATTCATAAACCTGCAACTTTAAAAGCACTGTTTCATGAGCCTTTCACAGTAACTTGGCCGTCCAATAGCATGGGTAAGCCGTTAGCCCTACCATCAACATCTATTTGCACACTTTTAGGCTCTTCAAGCACAGCTTTCAACTGCCCAACATTATTTTTCGTTTCCAAGCGGTAAAGGTGCTAAGTCAAGTTCCTGAAGAAACGCATTGTGTTTATTCGTTGCATTAACAATATCATTTTCATAACCAACCAACTCAGCATTAACAGCTTGCATATCGATGATAGGCTCAGCTTTAGCTGTACTGACATAACGCGAAATATTCAGGTTGAAATCATTTTTTTCGATTTCTTCTAATGAAACACGTCGGGCATAGCGTTCTTCTTCCTTGCGGTTCTGATAAGTGTCTATGATTTTTTCAATGTGGCCTATTTCACCCTTTGGCATTTCTTTGGTTTTTAATAAACGGTTTTGGCGTTTGCCTTTTTCAAAGTGTTCGCTGGCGTTGATGAACAATACATCATCGTATTTTTTGCATTTCTTCAACACTAAAATACACACAGGAATACCCGTGGAGAAAAACAAGTTTGCGGGTAAACCAATCACGGTATCAATGTTATTGTCTTTTAATAGCTTGGTACGAATACGCGCCTCGGCTCCGCCACGGAACAATACCCCATGGGGCAATATAATCGCCATGGTGCCTTCATCACCCAGAAAGCTGAAGCCGTGCAGTAAAAAGGCAAAATCGGCGGCGGATTTAGGTGCAAGACCGTAGCTTTTAAAACGGAAGTCTTCACTCAAGGCTTCGTTTGGTTTCCAGCGATAACTGAAGGGTGGGTTAGCGACAACCGCATCGCATTTGAGTGTTTTGGCGGGGTTCATTTCATTGAGCACATCCCAATCGTTAAGCAGGGAATCACCGTGATGAATTTCGAATTCAGAATCTTTTACCCCGTGCAATAACATATTCATGCGCGCCAGGTTATAAGTGGTTATATTTTTTTCCTGACCGTATATTTTTCCGACATGCCCACCTTCATCGGTCAATTTTTTACGCACGTTTAATAATAGCGAGCCGGAGCCGCAGGCAAAATCCAGCACTTTATTCAGCTTTTTCTTTTTGCCTGTTTTGGGTTCCTGGCTATCTAAGGTAACAATTTCAGAAAGAATGTCAGAGAGTCGTTGCGGAGTATAAAACTCACCGGCTTTTTTACCCGAGCCAGCAGCAAACTCACCAATCAGGTATTCATAGGCATCACCTAATGCATCACTATCACTTGAAAAGTCTGCAATGCCCTTGGCAATTTCTTTAATAATGTCACTCAGTTTGGCATTACGGGCGCTGTAGTTTTTACCCAGTTTGTCAGAGTCCAGATTAATTTCGGAGAATAAACCCTGAAAGTTATTTTCAAAAGATTCGTTCTCTATATATTTAAAGCCTTGCTGCAAGGTCTTCAATAAATCACCGTGCTGGGTTCTGGCCAGTTCGGCAATGCTGTTCCATAAATGTTGTGGTTTAATGACATAATGCACCTTGCGGCGCATTTGCTTTTCAAACGCGACAATGTCTTCCTGGTTTTTTTCATACCACACGGCTAATGGTGCGCGTTTGTCGTCGTCTTCAAGTGTCGGGTAATCTCGCCCCAGTTCTTTTTTGGCAGAGGCCTCGTAGTTGCCCGATAGATAACGCAAAAACAAAAACGACAACATATAATCACGG
>WAPZ01000558.1 GCA_015520535.1 Candidatus Heimdallarchaeota archaeon | reverse complement strand
TTATATTATTGTTATTAAATGCTTGTATGATCTTTTTTTCGAAGGAAAAAGTGTTCCTAAAAGAATTAATAAAGACGCGTGGTGGACTCCTTGGGTGAAACAAAATGATGAGCACAAAAAAGATTCTAATAATATTAGTAGCCTTTAGTTTGTTGACGCCGAGTTTAATCTTGGGTAATTCGCAGTTTTCTTATGATAATTCCGCTGAGACCATGCCGGAAGACGTTATAGCTTTTAATGAGCCACCAATAGTTCCTCCGACAAATGGGACTAATGGAACGATTCCAATCACGAATGGATCGGTTGTAGCTATAAATCCCGGTGAATCATTGGAACTTTTGACACCATCCGGAATTTCATTGAACTTGCAAGTCGGCGCTGCCTTAGAAATAAATATAACTGAATTGGAAGTAAATCCAGTCGAATCGGTTCCCAATGGGACGTTTGACATCGGCATTTTCTTAGATATCGAAGTCAATGATACAGAAACTGAAGTGAATGCCACTTTTAAGATGGCGTATAATGAAACGGCATTAGAAGAAATAAATGTCAATGCGTCAACGGGTAGATTTATGTTTTACAATGAAACGGCAGAAGAATGGCAACTTCCCGAACAAAGTTGGGTTAACACAACTGAAGCGGTTATTTATGCCAATACTACCCATTTCAGTATTTGGACTGTTGTTTTTGATGAACCGCAGCAACAACCACCAACAACCACGCAACCCCCGACAACACAGCCACCATCAACAACACAGCCACCAGGTGGACCACCTACTGACTATATTCCAGTAACAATCCCGAATGGCACGCCGGTTGAAGTTCAACCGGGACAAGGGGTGAATTTAACTACTCCAAGTGGTATTTCCATTGCACTCGTTGTTGGTGAAGGTATCTCGATTAACGTAACGGAGCTTACAGTAAATCCCGCAGCACCATTACCGGATGGTGTCTTTGATATAGGGATATATTTGGACATTGAAGTCAATGATACGGATGTAAATCTTAATGCAACGCTTATGGCACCCTTTGATCCTTCAGAAGTAGCTAAACGTGGAATCACGGATGTAAGCACATTAACGTTCATGTATTATGATGAACAAGCGAAAAAATGGGTTCCCGTCGATTCTGTAGTTGATACAGCACGGAATATTGTCTATGCAAATGTGACACACTTCAGTGTATGGACCATTGCAAGTCTTTCGGAATCTGAAGATACCTCTGCTGCAAGTACCCCTGGATTTGGTTTACTAGCACTGATTGCCACTGTAACTGCGCTTATACCCATCTACCATTATCAACGTCGAAGAAGGGAAAACTAAGCGTGTGAATTGATGCGGAGTTAAAGATATTTGAATCTTCAATTTTTTTACTTTTTTACCTTTTTTTATTTTGTCCGGTGACAGAAGGTTTAAAATTGGGGTGGTCTTGAATAATTTGGATAATGCATTTGAACATTATTTTTGGTGATACTGTGTCTCAACAAGCAACAAAAAGAGTTCTACGGAAGAAATTTGTGCAACGTGCTCGATTTATTCTTTTAGGTACAATAGTAATGAGTTTATATGCGACATTGGCACCGTTTTCATTGACACTAATTAATGGACAGATTGGCATTGAGCCGACAACCATAGTTTTATCATCGGAAAGCGTGCTTCTTTCGGTCGGCAATCAAACGGAGTTTCCAATTCGAATTAAGATAGTCGGTGACAACAATTTGCCGCCGTCACCGCAAAATCCACCAGTTACTGTCACTTTAAATGCCACACATGGCGTTTTTGTTGCTAATAATCAAAATTCAATGAATGTAACTATCGGTACAACAGATGGCTGGGTAAAAACCGTTTTTTATCGCCCACCACAAGAGGAAACGAAAGTCAATATCACAGCTACAGCACCGAATTTAATAGGAGACGTATTAACGCTCTATGTGA
This sequence comes from Candidatus Heimdallarchaeota archaeon, assembly GCA_015520535.1. Classification (GTDB taxonomy): domain Archaea; phylum Asgardarchaeota; class Heimdallarchaeia; order Hodarchaeales; family S146-22; genus S146-22. The sequence goes on along the minus strand of WAPZ01000558.1, from coordinate 1,028 downwards.
CCGTAACATCTGATTTTTTCTTAGAATTAAGCACTAATGGAACCACCTTTACTCTTGATGAATCAAACGAGTCCATTACAATCGAAGCACGACTAGTTGACCGTGACGGACAAATAATAGATGTAAATGATCTTTTTATTCAATTTCTAACAAACTCAAGCGTCTTTGTTGAGAGCAATACCGGTAATTATACCACAGAATTAGTATCGGGAGCGGCAGTTGCACATTTAATGACACCGCAACAGCCAATGACTATAAATGTGACAGCAGTGATACCGAACATTACATCAAAGGCTTTATTAATTGAATTTGAAGCCAATTTAGGGGGCAATACGGCGAATGAGCAGAAGCAGTTTTTACCACTACAAAACATAAAATTGGGTGGTAATCAAGTCTTTTTTATTTTAAGCATCTTTTTTATCAGTCTTCTTCTTATTGGATTTATTGTTATTCTCTTATGGAAATTATTAAAATCACGATTTGTAGATACTGAAGGTGATTTGACATGGTTTAGGCGATTACAGATGGCACTCATTGCAGTAATTGCTGCCATCACCCCTCGACGCTGGTTTAGAAAAATAGACGCGCATGACGTATACTCTAATCCATATCGATCAAAAATTCTTGATATATTAGAGTATCAAGGTATTGCACACTTGCGACAACTTCAACGACTTTTGAAATGCGGAACCTCAGTATTAGTCTGGCATTTAGAAATTTTAGAGGATTTTGGGCTGATAAAAAAAGTAAAATATGGACAATTTGTTCTCTATTACTTAAGTGCCAATCCACCTGACAAAAAAATGCTGCATGTGTATTTTGCACTTTTAAATCGGCGTGCGAGAAAAATTATTAAAGCCTTCCTCCAATATAGAGAGTTATCAATTGAAAATATTATTTATTTGACAAAATTATCGCCAAAACTCGCTCAATATCACCTTAAAAGATTGATAAAATTGAATATACTTCTTATAAAACAAATAAACGAGAATTCAGAGGAAATTATTTATTATTTGAATCCACAATAT
>WAPZ01000557.1 GCA_015520535.1 Candidatus Heimdallarchaeota archaeon | reverse complement strand
GTATGTTTTCGTCAAATTTTCGATTATAATTGCATTTTCTTCAGTCATTGCCAACAAACTCTTTTTTTGGATCATTATCATTAGAAATGAATCCTAAAAGCACCCAATCAAAAAATATCATAATAAAAACCAGAAAAAGTGCCCATGCGATCGCTAAATCATGTTTAAATAAATTGAAATTGAGCATAATCTGATAGCCGATACCATTGCTGGCTGTAAACGCTTCAGCAACCACTGAAACCTTAAAAGCCAAACTAGCTGCACTTCGTGCACCGGACAAAAAATACGGCTTTAGTGAAGGAAGAATTATATCAAAAATAATATCGTCAGCCGATGCACCAAAGGATTGCGCCATTTCCACCAATTTTTTGTCCACGTTTTCAATGCCCTCTTCTAAATTATTAAGCATAATCGGGAAACTAACCACCATCGGCACTAAAATGGTCGGCCAATCACTTGTTAAACCAAAAATGACCAAAAAGAGCACAATCCATACTATTATGCTGACAGATTGGATAAACAACCCAACATCATGTAATAAATCCTTAAATCCCTTGCTTTGCCACATAAAAATGACAAAAAATATATTCAAGGTCACTGCCAATAAAAATCCCGTTAAAGAGCGTGTGAACGTTTTAAAAAGCTCATTAAATGTTCGAGGATTTTTTACAATGGCAATTAAAGCCAAAAAAACCGCGTCAATGTTCGGAAGTAAAAATGACTCGGGATTCATCATCGTTAGAAGTATCCAAAGGACAATTACAGTAAAAAAAATGAAAAAAAGATGCAACGTTCTTTTGACTACCATTTTAAAGTTATTTTTATGTTTGTTTATCTGAAACATTTATCATCACAGAGGTGCTATCTCTTCCACTAATTATAAGTTGTATTTTAGTGTCATCCCTTAAGGAGACCAAAATACCGTATCCGGGAGTTTTGATGGATCTTCTGTCAGATAGAAACTTTGACCACCATTGTAAAACACTTTCCACACAGCTCTAATCGAATCTTTTACCGACGCCGTGAGTGTGTATTCCATAAATTTGCCCTTTACTGCAGAATAAAGGATCTCAACACTCTCATTAGTAAGCCCCAAATTAGTGTCTGCCAAAAAAGCTTGTTTGGCACTTTCAGCTTGATTTCTAATTATTTCTACCGCTTCTTTTTGACTGTCAAGGAATTTTTTGATCAAACTGCTCTTTGTTTCAACTGCTTTTTTTGATGCAAACCATAGAACCATCGGAGCCGTGTCTGTGGTATTACTTGCTTGTCGATATAAGTCCTCAAAAGTCACTAAAGTCTTAAAACTGGAATACTGCGCTTTTGCTTTAGAAATATCAGGTTCCCACAAAATGGCGGCATCAATGTCTCCTCTTGCTAAACTGTCAATTAATGCACCCGGAAAGCCATTTACAACCTCACTAAAGAAATTCGTTTCCACATCTGAAATCCCATAGATTTGATCCATAAACGACTGGAACAAGGCATACGTACCACTGGCTTTGAGAACACCGATCTTTTTGCCCGCCAAATCTTGAATTGAGGTAATACCCGAGTCATTTTTCACAACTATCTGCTGAAGAAGAGTATATTCCACGCCAATGATGTAAAAATTGATTGTGCCGTTTGAATTCAACTTAGCATACGTTTCCGGTGTACCGGTCGTGACATCAACTTCGCCGTTCATTAAAGCGGTAGCTAGTGCATTAGGCGTTGTAAAACTTTTAACCGTCACTTTAACATTATATTTTTCCCAAAGACTCTGTGCTCTCATAATTGACATTGTGGTAAGACCGCCAACAAATTCGCCGACCACAAGTTCTTTCTCCGACGTTACATTTAGCGCTTGGAAAGAGATAAAGGCTCCAAGCACAACAATAAGAAGAGCAATCACACCAAAACCAATGGCTTTTAAGGGAAGATTTTTGGTCATTTTATGTCACCTCCCATGTCATGGCATCTTTCACACCAATAAAAAAACGAGTTTACGGTGTTTACAATGTTTACAATGTAAACACACGTACAGAATGCAATACAATGAATGGTTTTTTTATCTGATGGGCATCGGTGTTTACCATGGTGATTAGCATGATCGAAGGATTAAACATCCGTTTAAGAATTTTAGAATTGGAAGATGCACCAAATATTCTTCAGTACTGGAATGACTTAGAAATACGCTCGTATCTTGCTTTTTTAACACCACTTTCACAGCAAATGGAAGAAGAATTCATTAAAAGAAATTGGGAAGGATTCAAAAAAAAGACAGATTTTGTTTTTGGTATAGAAACCCTTATTGACAACACTCTTATTGGAGCAACGGGGATTCACGCTGTGGACTGGATTAATCGCAGTGCCGAACTTGGCATTGCCATCTGGAATAAAGCCTATCATTCAAAAGGGTATGGAACCGAAGCCTCTCAATTAATACTCTTCTATGCCTTTGAAGTGTTACATTTACATAGAGTCCAACTTCGAGTTTATGACTACAATAAAAGAGCAATAAAAAGTTATGAAAAAATTGGTTTCCGACACGTCGGAAAATGGCGTCAAGCAAGATATCTCTACGGAAAATATCACGACGTCATCCTTATGGATATTTTAGCTGAGGAATTCTCCTTACCGCCAAAACTCAATGAACATCTGACACAAAAATACAGATCTACGGTATTATCACCATAGCTTTTCCGCTTTAAAACCATATGATGCACGTTTCGACATTAATTACGTGAGTTTCTTGCTAAAGTCTTCAATGAACTGAGTAAATGTGTCTTCTACAGTTTTGGCGGCTGTACCATATTTACTCTTACTATTATTGTCAAAAAAACACCGAGTTTCGGGATTGGGAATATAATCTCGTATAATACTTAGATGTTCCAAAAGTTTTCGTGAATTCATATAAATATCGTTTATAATTTCTTCCTTCACAAAAATATGGCAATCACTCAAAATATGTTGTGAAACATGCGCTGTATCAACGTTTTCTGACGGAATTTTCACAATAGAGCGGTAGCTTACACAATAAATATTGGAATGAACGCGCCAAACAATCATTTTATTTGGAGGAAGGCGTGTGGTGTCTAAATGTGCAGCTTCGGCTATTAACGGGGCTGAAAATTTTTGTAAGTCCGCAGTCACCTTAGGTGGATAAAAAGCACAAATTTTTAGTTTGTTATCACTTAATGCCGTTAAAATGGCAAATAAAATTTGATTTTTAGTGGGCCTTTTTTTCTTAACTTTTTTTACTCGTCTCGTAATAAGATAATTAATAGTGGCACCAACATTGAGAATTTGGATACGATGTTGAAGTGTATCTTCGGTTTTTCCTTGAAGCTCCCGCAAATATTGGCTTTGTTTAAGCATCGTCTCTTTTTCGTCAACGATAATTGCTTTTAATGCCTTTAACCCCTTTTTTCGAGTGATTTTTAGTGCTTTTCGAAGTAATTTAAACGACTCTTCCGTTTTTAACTCAAGTAACAAGACTTTAGCCTTTAAGAGATAGACTTCCGCCAGCAACCAATAGGAATTTTGCGCAACTGCAGTTTTAAAGAGTAAATCAATATTTTTTTTAAGCTCATCCAGTGCCTCGTTTTCACCGAAAGTCATTAGCTCAAATAATAAAAGATCACAATAAATTAACTGGCAAAAGAAGTAAAGTTCACTACTTATCGTGGTCTCACGGATTAAAACCTCTTCAAGTATCTTTTGGGCTTTAAATTTACTTCTCTGTCGTGGATTCGCTCGCAATATCAAAGCTTCGGCAATTTTAGTGCAGGTTGTGACAACAGCTGGAATTGAGGGTTGCTGAGTTAAAGTTTGCAAAATTTCGAAATAATGCAAGGCTTTGTTATAATTTTCATAATCAAGAAGAACTCGAATCATATTCAGTATACTTTCAGCGTACAAGACTTGATTATTCACAGTCTTTCTCAAACGAAGAACTTCTTCGAGAAAATCGATTGCCTTCTTGAATTTTCTCTGCTGCCAATAGATTAACGCCATAATTTCTAGAGCATCAATGTAAAAGACTTCATGTCCCGCCTTACGTGCATAATCGCCAGAAAGTTTAATATATCTCAAAGCTTTTTCTAGTTCTCCAATTTCACGGTAGAGTTCGCCAAAATTATAATACACGGCTGATAAAGAAATATCATGCTGTATAATTTTCCAGATATCTAAGGCTTTTTGAAAATAGCGAAGTGCCACGGTAAAATTACCTTTTTTTCGGTAAATAATACCTAATAAATTATAAGAATCCGCTTGTCGATCCTTATTTCCAACTTTAATTCTTAATTCCAAACTCTTCTTCACAAACTTGAGTGCTTTTGTATACTCTCCCAAGTCTAAATATAACATCCCCATATTTCGGTAAGGAAGGGACAAATTTGACCAATCATTGGCCATTTTCAAAATTTCTGCACTTTGCGTCAACACAACTAACGCCTTTTCCCATTCCCCTTTTTCAATATAAATATAGCCAATATTGTTCAAAGTCACTCCTAAACGCTTGTGTTCTCCAATTGCTTCATAAATTTCCACGGCATCTTTAAATTTGACTAATGCTTTATCCCATTCTCCTCTATTTAGGTAAATCAACCCTTGATTATTAATGGCTGCCGCCAAAGCATCTTTGAAATCATGTGCCCGTGCTATCTGATAACATGTCTCAAAACATTGAAGTGCTTTTTCATATTCACCTTTTCTTTCATAAATAAGCCCGATATGATTTAATGCTTTAACTAAAAACTCATGTGCGTCAAGTTGTGATGCCAGCTCCCGCATTTTTGCTAGTACTTCTAATCCTAAATCATATTTACCACTATGATAGTAGAGATTGCCAATATAATAGAGATTTTCCAGCAAAGCTTTATTTTCTTTAAGTTCTTCAAAAATAGCAATAGATCGCTTAAAACAAGAAAGTGCATCCTCTTTATTACCGACATCCCAATGATACTGCCCTTTCACGGATTCCAACCTTCCATATAGAAAAGTTATTTCTTTATTCTCTTGTTGCTCTTTATTTTTTTCAGATGATAAAAGACGTTCAGCTTTTTTAATCATTATAAGACATTCTTCATTATCCTTCATTAATAAGGACGTTTCTGCCTTTAAAAGAAAAAGTGACGCTGTCAGCGGAATATCGTCTAACCTCTCCGCATCCATAATTAAAGCATCTAAGATTTCCTGAGCATTATCGTATTGATGTTTCGCAAGTAGAACTCTTACTTTCAGTTTTTTTGCTTCAATTGTTTCCTTTATGCCAATATTCTTTTTGCTTAAAATTTTCTGCAATTCCCTTTCAGCCACGTCAATTTTCCCGGCTAAGATATATGCTTCTATTTCTTTTAACAATATCAAATCCTTTCCATGCTGTTTTAGTGTATAATCTTTTGCAATATTCCCTTAATTTGTGTACGTGAGAAAAAGACTATTAAACAGAAGCAAGGAG
>WAPZ01000556.1 GCA_015520535.1 Candidatus Heimdallarchaeota archaeon | reverse complement strand
TTATCTTAGTATGAAGTACCATGCCTAGCAGCCCACTTTTTTCTCTTTTTTTTCATGTTCTTCGCTTGAACAAACCAAATTCTCTTTTTCACTTCATTCTTTAAAAAATAAAAATAAAACAAAAAAAGAAGGTCTTTACGTTTATTTGTGGCGTTGGTTATATTAGATTTAGATTATGAGAGGTTAATGCTTTCTTTATGGTAGGTTGGTTGTGTGGTATGTTGTATGTGGTATGTAGGTCGTTTAGTTACCCTACTCTTCCATTGGGGTCACTCCAATCATCAAACAAGTAGTGCAAATCGATTATTAAGATACTTACAGCCGCAAATAATTGCACTGCTAGCGCCGCTGAACTAGTACCAAGGTAAACAATAATAGCCGCAATAATATTTGCGATTACTGTGAGGTAAGTCCATGGATGCCACTTAATGGAGAAGATAAAGCCAAGAACCACGCCAAAGGCATTTAAAATGAAATAAATGTTCCCCCAAATAAACGCTTCCCAACTCATTCTTCCAGTGACGAACTCTATGGCATCAGTCATAAAAGTAATAATACTGAGCGTAGAGGGAGAAACCACGCCCGCAAGCTCTTTAACTGGCGTACTAAATAAAATTTTAAGCGTTTCAGGAGATTCAGCGAGCATTTTTGCTTTAAGAAAAGCTCTTATGGAATTAATAGCAACAACCACCGAAATAAAATCCAATGTAAGAACAACAAGATAATAAAGCGCTTCAATCAACGAAAGTTTTCCAATTAAATAGTACGAATTAGAACTACCGGATGAACCGCTACTACTATAACTGCCACTACCTGTCCCTTCTAAGAGCGGTAAATACTGATACTGGGTTTTTGGCTTAGTCAGAAGCACAGAAAATAAGCGAAGCACAAGGCCCAATTTCGCAACCTGCATGTTGAAGTCGGTTGCAAACCTAACTAACGTATATAAGGCTGCAATTTCGGCGTCAATCTTTCCAGCAGTTCCAAATCCATTGATATTATATTTATTCAACGCATTTTGAGCATCACATGCAATTATATAGGCTCTTACTGCTGAATACATTTGCAAAAAGGTTTTAACACCATTCCACGTCACAATCATGCGAGTGGCAGTTCCTACACCGACCTCATTTCCGTGACCCACAATGAAGATTGCAACTGCACTCCCTAACGTCCGGTAAAGATCCTGTTCCGAAGTAACAGCCACGATACGATAGCTGCCGAGATACTGCTGAAGTGTTTGTACAGCCGTGTTGACTGCCGCATCATCGCCAATTTTGAGGATGAGTGGTTTTCCCAAGGCGTCGATACGGAACATCTCCGTGCCCAGCGAGTATGGCTGGGCAACTACCATACTCAAGCCCATTACTACTACTAGCGTTGTCACTAAAGCGAAGGATACCTTTTTATTAGTATTTGAATATATATATATGGGTTTTATGGGAGCTCATCATTTACGTGCACCTTTTTTGTTTAGGTGGTCTTATTATGATGTAGTTCTCATGACACCATCGATAAGACACGCCTTAAATAGGTTGTGAAAGCGGAACTGATGGGTTAAGACTATAATGTAGCAAACTATGCGTGATCATGTGATTTTTTGTGGTAAATGGATTTTATTAGTGGCTATTATCATGGTGTAGCACTAGGTTTTGCTTTTAAAAGAGTCTAGGCATATCTTATAGAAGTTATTGCTTTTATTCAATCCTTTTGAGTATTTAATGAGACGGCAAAGGATGAGAAAGTAAAGGAAATTAGGTGGTTGGCATGCTGGTTATTTTATAGTGCGGTGCGTTGTAGTTACGGACAAAAATGTGATAATGTGCACTTTCACATATCCACATCTCTTGGGGCGTGTTGTCGGTATTCGAAACATTGTCACTTAAATATCGCTTTATTGTTCATTTATGGGCTAAACAAGAGTAAAATGGAAAAGCAACCTGTAATCAATAGATGATTCGACACAAATGTGTTTTTTACTGGGAGATAGAGATGCACTTACTTGTAGTATAGTTGTTAAGCTGACATATGGGCAATAACTGCGACAAATCCGATATAGATGTTTTGTTTTTTTGTCCAATAAAATGTTTTTTACCAAAAAAAGAGACTACAGACCAAACTTTTATTTAACGATGAAAGACACCGTAACACAAATATTAACAAGGAAGTCTGCCCTTATGACGTCCAGTGATCCTTTTGTTCTCAAAACTACCCTTAACATGCAGCCGGCACATATACATGAACTGAAATCTGCAGCTCAACGAACTTTTGGGCTTTTAATTTTGGAATTTATTTGGAAGCACCTTTTACAGGCAAGGTTTGGGTGTCGCAATTTTTCGCCAGAAGAGCACGGCTGTGATGCGTGGCTTACAAACTGCACACAGCCACCATTGCGTCCGCAAGCGTGCATTGAAAGCAAATACGTGGAGAATTTCTGGCTCAAAAAGGGAACTCTGCTCCAAAAAGTCAAAGATGCCAGTTCTAAGTTACGACGGGCAGAAAGTCGGGGCTTTAGGAACCGTTTTTTGTTGGTCAGCAGTTTTGCTCTTAAAAGAGCTGGTCGTGAAAGCGAAAAGCTATATAAAGAAACACAACAGTATGT
>WAPZ01000555.1 GCA_015520535.1 Candidatus Heimdallarchaeota archaeon | reverse complement strand
TGTGACATCCCTAAACGAAATCTTTTTTTACCTTAAATTATCTTTTTAATTTATTTTAACGATATTTTTTACATTTTTGTTAAATTATCCTTATTTAATCAGTACACCGATAATTAATTTGAACACACGGCTTGGGATATCTATATTATTTATAACTGCTGAAGGATAAATATGTTTGCAAATCGGAATTGAATACTCTTTTATGTGATACAAAAAATCACAACTGAAGTCGTTGTAAATAGTATTCCAAAGACACATTTTCAAGTCTCTGAAGCATTTTCTTCACCACTTTGTTCGATTTTTTTGAGTCATCAGTTTTAACAGTAACAAAGATTGTACCAACGTTTGTTTTTTCGTCCAATGGTGAAAAGGTAAGAAAATATGTACGGACGTTACGGTTGTCGTCTGCCACGGTTATTGTATTTTCTGAATCTTTAGAAAACGAAAACTGGGGCATTTTTTCTTGGATAAATTCTATAAAGTGATTAAATTCTGTGGCAGTAATTTTTAAAGGAAGTGGAACTCGTAGGTTATCAGTATAGTAAAGTTCTGCCAGTTTTTTTGGCTGATGTGGCACAATTTCTTGATAAAAGCGAATAATGGCGGGAATGGTTCCAATAAAGGACACGATCATTGCCATAAACAAGGCAAAAAATGCATATATTGAATGAGTTTTTTGAGTAAATGATGTTCCGATGTTTAAGGCTTTAACAACTGGAAAAAGGACCAATCCCACAAAGTATGCCACGCCACCAGCAATCATTCCTAACGTTATATATTCTAACACAATCAAAAGCACAGTTCGCCTTGGTGTTAAACCCAATGAGCCATAATTCTGCATTTCTTTACGCCGCTCCCAGACGGCATTAGTGACCACTTGCGCAATTATAAGAATGCTTAAAGTGACCGGGATGAGTTGTGGGATAATCCCCTCAATCTTTTGTTTAAAGACAAATTTCATGTTAATAAGTTCTAATTCTCCTTTTTCATTTCTCTTTGTCAATTGAACACGGAGTGGATCTAATAGATCAGCTAATAAACTGGCGAATTCTAAATCATTGGAATTGATGACCATTGTCCATGCAGGCGTGATTTTCGTAGACGCAAAGCCAAAACCAACTTGCTTTATAAAATCAGCTAAGGCATAACGGAACCATTCAAAGGGAACGATAATAAATTCTGAGGCATTGGTATAGCCATTGACGCTCCATTCACGAGTCTCAGAATCATATGCATAGCGATAAGGGGCGACAAAGCTGCCATCAATATCCCTTAACGTAGTTAAACTATCATTGAAAATTCCAACAATCACCAATTTGGGTGGTTTTGGTATATTTAGTGGTGGAACAGGAATGGTGAGTGGTGTTAATGAAATATTATAGAGGAATTCTATAGAGTCGTTTACTTTTAAATTGTACATTTTAGCAAGGCTTTCTGATATGAGTACTTCCGATTCATACAGTCGACTTGTGTTCACCGGATGAAACCAGCTACCTGCGACAATGTATTGATCCATATGAGATACATTAGGCTCCGAAGCTGCACTGACCGCTAAATAATTTGCAAGTCGATGTTCAATGGTAATATTGGATTGACGTTGCGGAATTTTTATTGATATGTTAAGCACATCTAATGGATCACCCCCAAATTGGGAATTTGAAAGTTGATCGCGTAAGGTATAACTGATATTTGTTTTTTTGGAAAATTCAAGTGCAGTATCTACAATAATTTCTGTTCGTACTGGCAAACGTCCAAAATCAACGTCCTTGATTCTCAATTCCGTTAATTTTACATCATGTACATTTCGAATTTTAATACCTTCATAAGAAGCCTCAACGGGAATTCCTGGCGCAATAGTCACCGATCCTTGATATGAGACAGAAACCAGCAAAATAAAGCCAGAAACAACAACTAATAGCGTTAAAAAGGTTAAACTTGTCCTTTCAACGCGCCGACGTAAATTTCTTATGGCTAAAAGAAAGAATACATAAATTTCATCTAGTTTTTTGGGAAGTGGAAGGTAAAGAATCAAAAGTGCGGGTAGAAAACTCACACAATAACTGATAAGTAATGGTAACTCCAATGCCAATGAC
>WAPZ01000554.1 GCA_015520535.1 Candidatus Heimdallarchaeota archaeon | reverse complement strand
ATTGTAGACTTGCTGTTAACAGTACGTGCGTTTGTCTTAGCTTTTTTCGTCAGATCGATAATCTCTTTTGCATAATAGAAGGGAAAAGTAAATAGTTCCATAATATTTGTAAATGGGAGAATCATTATAATAACGAAGGGATTCAAAAGATGCAGAAGGATAAACCAATTTGAAACGACCAATACAGTTGGCGAGAAGGCTATCAATCCATGAAGCCATGGTGTAATCTCATTGGTGAACCAGAACGGACTTGAATATGCTGAAATGAACATGAACATGCCCAAATTGATTTGAACGAAGAGCAAAGTCAAAAGAACCCAATCGGCAATCGTTGTTTTCTCTCTTAGCGTTGAATCAACCATTCGTCTAATAATAATTATGGAAAGCCCACTAAGGACCGCTATAAAGGCAAATACTCTTCCAATATCTGTACTTAAGTGAATTAAAGCATTACTAGTTTTAAATCCTTTATAAAAATCTGTCAATATAAATGCCATGAAATGTCCACTTAATATTGCCGTGATACCGAGTTGCCAAAGCACAATTGCGAATAAATCGATTTTATTCATCTTTAGAACTTTTTTCAGATTCGTAATCGGTAGTAAAAGATTTGATTCTGATTTACTAGTGTTCATCTTGTTTTTTCTATACATTAACGCAATGAAGGCTATAATTAAAGCCACGTACGGTAACACAACTGTCAACAGAAATTTAACATATTTCTGCATTTCTGGCGTAATGGTAAGATGAATTATCCTTGATACAGCAAGGGCAACAAATCCTAATAATATTAAAATAATAAAATCTTGAATGATTGTCCGATTTTTCAATTTTAAACTTTTATCTTGTATTTTAACGTCTCTCTCTTTATTGGTAATCATTTTTGTAACCTCCATAATTATGTACGCCCTTCCCCCAATTTTTGTGAGTTAACCATCGTTAACTTCCCAAGTTAACAATCGTTAACTCACCTTTAAAAGTATTCCTATGTTCTCACATGTGAGAATCATCCGAAAAAACGCGTTTAAATGAAATATCGGTGTTTTTGGAACATATGACTAAACAAAGAGTTTATGGAAAATTTACCAAAGCAACAAACAGCAATCAGCAAATAAATTGATATATTGTTTCTTTTCCGTCAAAAAAGAAAGTACATAACCGCTTATTAGAGACCCACATCTATTGTAGACTGAAACGAGCACTGTAACAGAAAAACAAAGCGAAATACCCGTAAATTCTTCTGCTATGATAAGAAAGAAGAGAAAAAACTATAAATAAGAATAAAATATAAAAGGACGGCATCTAAACTAATATTTGTAGCCACGAATTTCCTCTTCTGAGAACTCAACGCCTAGTCCATTAGCCAGTCGGTTGACAAAGTTGAAATAACTCGTAATTAGATTGAGATGTAGAATTTCCTCTTCAGACAAACCAGCTTGTTTAAGATGTGTAATATCCGCTTCGGTAATAGCTGCTGCATCTTTTGTCAATTTAACGGCGTAGTTTATCATGGCACGTTTTCTATTATCTAAGGGAAAGTTTTCAACGTCTTTAATAAAATTATCTAGTTTTTCTTTGTCTTTCCAGTAGTGGTTTAATGCTTCTGCGTGATGTAACGTGCAATATTGACATTTATTAGTTACTGAAACAGCTGTTGCAATCAATTCCCTTTCTTCACGGCTAATTTTTGATTTACAGAACATCAATTCAATGTAAAGATCTAAATGCTTTTTCATAGTTTTTGGCATCAAGCTATGGATTTTCATGATATTGGAAAGTTTTCCGCGCTTTTCGATTATTTCATCATATATTTCTTTTAATTCACCAACAGCCTCGTTTTCATTAATAATTTTGATCCAAGCCATAATTTAACCACCATTTCATCTTTAAACTAAACGCGAACATATAATGGGCTCTTTGTAACTGCTTGTGCTGTATTTTCCTCGGTTATAATCCATGTATTTTCAATTCCAATGATACCATGGGATGGTAACGTGATTTTAGGCTCTATAGCAATAACATTTCCGCGTTCTAGTTCAAAATCAGTTTTTTTGGTAAAAACTGGGAGTTCATCAATTTCAAGTCCGACTCCATGACCAATGAAAGGAGTTTTTCTATAATAACCCATAAAATATTTAGAATATCCCAATTCCTCGGAAAATGCGAAGGCACGCTCGGTTATAGTTTTGGTATGTTCCCCTTCTTTCAAAAGAGAGACAATTCTTTCTTCTATTGTGATTGTCGCCTCTAACGCACACTGAACCTCATCGGAAATGCTTCCTAGAGAATAACAGCGAGTTTCATCAGCAAGATACCCATTATAATTCCCGACAAGATCAATAAAGACCATTTCGTGTTTTTTAATCTTTCTTGTAGAGGAGCCAAATGGCAAGATTGGTGATATGCCATGACCACCATTAGGAGAGGCCAATCTTGTTGGTTGGGCGCCATGTGGTCCACTAAGCACATGGCCACTCAAAATCATTACTTGTTGCCAGCGACGAAAAAATACATGCGCCGGATGTCCTTCAGAAACCATTTTGGTGTAAAGTTGGGTCAGAAGGTCGATTTCTCGCATATTTTCTTGTAGAATTTCAGGAACCAATGCGTGAGCGCTATCAACGATACGTGCAGCTTGTTTAATCATTTCTTGTTCTGAAACTGATTTTTTGGCACGTATTTTTCTGACAAGAGAAGCCACATTTTTGATAGATATCTGCATTTTATTAAATACTTGCTGATATTTAAGGAACAGATTGGCAGGAAGGACATCTAAGGTCATACCAACAGTTTTAGGACGATATTCCTCCACAAGAGACGAAATGTACCTAGAAAAACTTTCTAGCGGTCTAACATCGTCAATCCATGTCTGCTCTTTAGCATGTTCGAATACATTTAAGACGAATAACGTCGGCGGACCATCAACTGGAACAACTAACGAAGATTCCTCACCAGTACCGCTGAAATAGAATGAATCTGGTATATAATTCAATATTACGAGATCTAGGTCGTGTGTTTTCATTTGAAATTGAAGATTTTTAATGCGTTCTTGATATTCAGAGACAGAAAACATAAGTAACACCAAAAACATTTGGAGAAGCGATGATTTTTAAGGAAATAGTTGTGGAAAAATACATATTTTACCAGAAAAAGAAAAAAAGGGAAATGTATGGGGGAAATTTGATTATTTAAATGCCTTTAAACGATGTTTTGTTCAATTAAATTTTCTTCACCGAAGAAGTTAAAAACAGAGCGTTTTTTATGGCGATAACTGCGGCAAATGAGTACGTCATCTGCTTCAATTTTTAGATTTTCGGGGGGGTCAAAAATGTATCCCGAACCTCGTCGTATAGCTTGAATCCAGATTCCTCCAAGTTCAGATTCCAATTCTTGAACGGTTTTTCCGAGTGCATTTGAGTCTTGATCTATACGTATAACAAAGAGATTTTCATCGGATTTGTCAATTATTTTTTTAAGAATTTGTGGGATTTCAAGCCCAGAAAGAAGTGGTTTCACAATAGTCAAAGCTGCATCGCTAATTTCTTCTAAAGCTTGCCCCAAGAGGAGAATATTAAAAATAGTTTCTTTATCATCGTCAGTTTCGTTTGGCAGGGATAATACAGCATTTGCAAGATTAACAAAACTGTAATCAGAAATTTGCTCTAAAGCTTCCACTTCTTCGGCTAATTCCTTTGATTCTAATAGTAAAGCAGAAAATGCAAGATCCAGAGATAATTCGCTTTTATTCTTCATAAAAATAAGTGTGCGTAGAATTCTCTTTTCAACTGCTGTTGGTTCAAACTCGGGTAGAAAATGGAGTTCTTCGTGAAGTGGATTTTCTTCACTTTGGATGATTTCATTAATGGAGACTTGATCACCTCTGATAATAAGTAAATCGTCGTTTTTAAGTTCCATTTCAGGTGGTGGATCGATAACCCATTTATTATTGCGTTCGACTGCAATAACATCAATATCTTTCAAATCTTTGATGAAAAAGGTTGTTGCACGATTTTTTAATGATCCGACACGAATGCACGCGACACGTTCGTCAACTTTTTGTAGGAGATAACGGAAGAGATGTTTTAATCGTCCTTTTGGTTCGATTTTTGTAGCAATATCTGCAGCGGCATTTGAAATGTGATCGATGGCATGAGTGACATCTAAAAGTGGTAATGTATATTCAGCATCTGAAGGATTTCGTGTAGCAAGCATTATGTGGACACGAACACTAAAAATAAGATAGTCAATTTGGTTTTCAATCCGCAAGACTTCTTCTTTAAGATCGTCGTCATTATAGATAAGAGAAGAATATCCTAAATCCAGAGCCAAAGCGGCCAAATCTTTTATTTCTTCCAAAAGATGAGAAACTGATTCAGGTTTATACTTATATGTCTTAAACATTGGGAAATTCAGCCCTCTTGCCATAAAATCGTTCTTTTAATAGTGTCACGTCTACCTCATTTTTTGAAAAGAAATATCCCTCATGTCGAAGGTCAGCTCACTTTAGTTTTAAAATGTTATGGATTAAATTCCAAAAGCACTAAAATAACGGATTACGATACACTATTTATTGAAAAATCTTTTAACTACCATTAACTCCTTCTAAAATTAAAATTAAAGAGGTTATGAAGTAGAAAAAGAAAATTTAAGCTTATTTTTTGTTGAAATATGGTATATTTTCTTAGTTTAGTTTAACTCAGGAGAAAGATCAAAGTTATTTTGCTTGAATTTTTGTAAAAAATGATCAATCATTCTTTTTTCAGTCGAATTGTTTGAAAGTAGTTGAGACAATGCTTTTAATAACGATAAAATCACATTTAAATGATTTGGTGCGAGGAATGAAAGATCAAACGTGGTTTTTTTCTTTATTGACGAAATAGTAATGTTTTTTTTAGAGTTAAAGGTTAAAAGGAGATAATGT
>WAPZ01000553.1 GCA_015520535.1 Candidatus Heimdallarchaeota archaeon | reverse complement strand
GTTATATAAAGACGTGAGAAAATTCATGGGAATTGAAAAATGAACGAAAAACCAATACTAGAAAACGTTTATAAAATTAAATTAGTCAATCCAAGGGGTCCAGGAAGGCGACCAGAACGTGTTGTCTTTGATGTCACACCTCAGGTCGTTGAAGCGAGATCAGTTCAATATGAAGAAATTGCTCCAGTTCATGCCCCTGGATACATAATGATTTATAAAACAACTGGTTCGCGATCTTTTGATCTCGGTAATGTAACATTAGTCTCACAAACACCAATGGACGCGTCAAAAAACATTCGAATATTACATACCTTACGTAGCTGGACAATGCCACGGTTTGGTAAAAAAGAGCCTGTTACAGGTATCGATCGAAGAGGTGAGCCACCTCCGGTGTTATATTTCAGTGCATATTCTGATCCGACAAAAATAGGAAGCAAGTATGTCAATCATATCAATAAAGTTCCTGTTGTTATCACACAACTAACGTTTGATTATCCTTCAGATGTTGCATATATCAATACAGAAGAAGGCACACCAATGCCTGTTGTTATGAATTTAACAATTTCACTGACAGAAACGCACGCACCGATTGAATATGAACAATTTAGCTTGACAAAATTCAAACAAGGATCCTTACCGCACTTTTAAGGAGAACACACAATGGGAAGTAGAAGAATTAGCACACCTGCAGAAAATAATAGTGTCGAACAAAAATATTCAAGATACGTTCAAGGCGGTGATACAATTAGATTAAAAAATCGACTCGGTTGGTGGGAAAGAAGATCGTTACCAAAAGCAGATGACGATATTACATATACATTAACAGCTGAAGACGATCGTAGACCTGATATAGTTGCGTATAAATTCTACGGTCGGCCGACATTTGCATGGTTAGTACTCCAATACAATAATATTTCCGATATTGAAACTGAATTTGTCACAGGTAAAAAGATTATACTTCCTACCGAACGGCGAGTAATACTTGACATTATGACAAAGTCACCAGGTGGCGTTGAACCAGAAGAAAATCAGTAAGACCTTGAAAATAAATATTTGAAAACAAACAAAATTGAGGATTTATAATGTCTCGAGAAATATCTAGAGCAGAAGCGTGGGAAAAAGTACACGAAGCTTTCTCGCAAATTAATTTTAATGCTTTTGACTTTAATACAATCAAAGAATCTCTTCTTGATTATCTAAAATTATACTATCCTGAGTTCAATAATTACATAGAAACCGACGAACTAATAGCAATTGTTGAATTATTTGCATATGTAGGTGAACTGATCGCTTATCGTCTTGATCTCAACGCGCACGAAAATTTTATAACAACAGCAGAAAAGAAAGAATCAGTATTAAGATTAGCAAAACTATTATCTTACAGACCCACGCGAAACCTTCCTGCTAGAGGTCTTGTAAAAATAACATCTATTCAAACAACGGAGGAAATATTAGATTCTGAAGGAAACAACATCGGTGGTAAAAAGATATTATGGAACGATCCAAATAATCCAAATTGGAAAGAACAATTTCTACTAATTTTAGGAAGAGTATTAGAACAAGATTTTGGTAATGTTCGTCCTGAAGACAGAATTCAAATAGATGATGTACTATTTGAATTATACACACTAAACAATAATCCATTATCCCCATCAGGTAAAACAGTAATCCCATATACTGCAACAAGTAACGGTGTAACATATCCAATGGAGCTTGTGCCTATTGCTTTAACAGAACAAGGGATTGAAGAAAAACGACCTGAAGTTAACGGCAAATTAACGATTGTTTATGCCTCAGACGGACTTGGAGACCAATCAGACTTAACAGGTTTTATGCTTTTGACAAAACAAGGTGAGTTACAAAAACGTGAAGTAACGTTTGACGGAATTACTCCAAATCAAACATATGAAATTCTAGTAGAAAATATTAATGATACGGACGTTTGGGTTAATAACGTTGATCCAACAACAAGAGAAATTTTAACAATTAATCCTTACGAAAAAATTCTACCACACTTCAAATCGTCTTTACGTTACGGTGAATGGATAGAAGTTGATACACTAAAAGGTGAAACAATATTATTTAATACAACAGAAATTAGGAACAAATATGAAGTTGAAACACTGGACAACGATCAGATAAGAATTATTTTCGGCGACGGTGAGTTTGGTAATATTCCCTCAGGGGCTTTTGACATATGGTTCAGAACAAGTGCTAATGACGATACAGTTATTCTTAAAAGTGCAATAACTGATCAAGTTGCTTCATTTACATATACCGACTCTCTTGGTAGTATTCAAACAATTACATTTACATTTTCTTTAGTGTCATCGTTGCTTAATGGTGCAAGTAGTGAAACAATTGAAAGAATAAAAGAAAACGCTCCTGGCGTCTATTACACTCAAAATCGAATGGTCAACGGCCAGGATTATAATACATTCTTCTTGCAAGATCCGTCGATCGTGAAGGTAAAAGCGATCAACAGAACATTTTCTGGTGATTCAAAATATCTTGCATGGCACGATCCGAGAGAATATTATGAAGATGTAAAACTTTTTGGCGACGACGGAGCACTATACTGGATCGAAGCAACGCCGGAAGAAGGAAACTTGATAATTGTTAGTTCAAATCCTCCAGTAGATGTAATTATAAACGATTATCTAGAGCCATTACTTTCAACAACAGATTTTTATGCAATTGTTGCTCCTGTGTTTGTTGGTGGGGAACTTAGAAGAAAATTTACACCAGCCGAACAAACAGAAATCGCAAATGCCATATCAAACGCCGATACATCACCAATAATTGAATTATACTTTTCGTACAATCTTAACCAATGGACAGTTGGGCCGAATCCAAGTGATCCTGATGCAATCAAATTCATTGTTTTAACAGCGTTGTTTTCAGGACCAACGATCACCAGTTGGGAAATTCGATACTCGGTTAAGAAACTTATTGCACATAGCGAACAGACAAAATTCTGGCATACAAATCAAGGACGAAAAATTATCAATTATTACACAATTGATACACTAAAAGATCGTTTTATTGTTCTTTCAGCAAATAAAAACAACAATAGAGATACTTTGTTGCCATATAATATAAATCTAGCGGTTCTTAATCAAGAACTGTTAGAAAATCCTTTACCTGATGCTGGATTGCCAGATATCCACCGTTTGAATGTAATTCCAGAAGATGTTACTGGCGACGGAATTCCTGACAATATTGAACTTGATGATTTGTTTGATGTCAAACTTGCAATGACATGGGGTGAAATGAAAGAAAGGGGATATGTTGATTTAGCAACTAATTTTGTAGATTTAACAAAATTAGAACAAAAATTAATTACAACGTATGCAGATAACGATCTTACCGTATATGTTAACGGTATTAAACAAACATTCGGCAGTGGTGAATTGTTATTTCCACCGGGAACACCGACAACTGGTCCAGCAGTTATAGATTCGTTCGGATTTACTACCATTCCTAATGATAGTGATGTCATTGAAATTACAATTACTGACTATGTTTACTTCCAACGTGAAACGGTAACAGACAGATATATCCCAAAGGAAAAAACAGATACGGTTCTTATTGAATATGCCTTAGATCAAACACTTATACCTGAAAAACGCAGAAACATCAGAAGACGTGGAAGATATCCTTTGAACTTTATGTGGTCACACTATGTAGAACGATATAATTTAGTTGATCCTGCAGCAACAAATATCATAGACGTCTTTATTGTTACAAAAGGATATTACCTATCTTTATT
>WAPZ01000552.1 GCA_015520535.1 Candidatus Heimdallarchaeota archaeon | reverse complement strand
CAATAACAATGTATTTGATAATGCCAACGGAATTTATTTTTTTGACGTAGAATATCGACAAAAACATTGTTTAAATGTTACCAGTCTTAAATATCAAATATTTTTTGATAAAAATCAATAAGTTAATATCCACAAAAGCGTTGTCTTTGTAACCCATATTTGTTATAATATTATTAAAATTTAAATACGAGGATAATTTCCAATGGCAATGGATCATTCTAATTTGCGTAAAATAGCTTTAGATATGATTTTTAATCCAGAAAATTATATCATAAGTGATATAATTTCAATTCTTGAACATTCAGATGATCTATATCACAATTCTAAAGATCAACCCTTTCTTAGTGATTCTGAATATGATTCACTTCGACTTATAGCGCACCAAATACAACCTCATCATAAATATTTTACTGGAATCGGGTCTCCTATTCGTGGTGGGAAAGTAAAACTTCCTTTTGAGATGGGATCTCTTGATCAAATTGAAATAGGAGAAATTAAACAATGGATTCAAAAATGGAATCTATACAATGAGCAATTAATTATATCTGATAAAATGGACGGGACAAGTGCTCTATTGATTTATGATGATCAAGGAAATCCTCAAATAGCTTATAGTAGAGGTGATGGCATCGAAGGGGCTGATATTTCCCGTCATATTTTCAAAATTAAAAATGTTCCAACTAACGTTGGTGAAGGTTTGGTTGTTCGAGCAGAAGTCGAATTAACTGAAACTGCTTTTGAAGATCTTCGCAAACTTGGAATCACGTCCAGATCTGGTAAGCCATATAAAAATTCAAGAAATATGGTTGCAGGTTTAATGAATGCAAAAAGCAATCCTGATATAGTATACGACTATCTTAGTGTAATCGCTTATGAAGTTATTAATGGTACTGAATTTCGGTTAACTCAAGGTGAAGTTCCAATGAGTAAGCTTGGGCAATTCGCTCATCTTAATGAATTAGGTTTTCAAGTTGTACACCATGACGAAATGTTAGGTAAAGATATTACAGATGACATACTTGCCTCACACATCAATCAAAGACGAGAAAAATTAGATTATATGATTGATGGAATTGTTATTGATGTTAATGACGCGGATAAGCGTAGCAAAATGAATCCCACAAGAGATACACTCAATCCTGCATACTGTGTTAAGTACAAAGTAACAGATGCTTCAAATTATGTCGAAACAGAAGTTATCAAAGTGGAATGGAATATATCTAAAACTGGATATCTAAAACCAAGAGTAATTTTAAAACCAGCTTCTTTGCCTGGTATTACAGTAGCTCATACTACAGGATACAATGCCAGGTATATTAAACAAAATAATATTGGTCCAGGAACCATTGTTGGCATATCACGTATGGGCGATGTTGTACCAAACATTATTAAAGTAGTCAAACCAACAATAGCTGAATTTCCTAACGTTGAATATCAATGGACTACCAATGATGATGGTGAACAAGTTGATATATTTATTCTCGATGCTAGTGAAAACGATGAAGTAAATATCCAAAGTAATGTTGATTTTTTTGCTTCTATAGGAGCTCCACATCTTAAAGAAGGAAATGTTATTAAATTAATTAAAGCTGGGCTATTGTATCCTGAAGATATTATTTTAGCTTCTAAAGAGCAGTTGGTTAATATAATTGGAGCGAATGGTGTTAAAATTTACGACGGTCTTCGCAAAGTTTTAGCTGGAATTGAATTTTGGAAGTTGCTGGGTTCGACAAATTTTTTCGGGAGAGGTGTAGGGAGACGGAAATTTAAAAAACTGCTTCCTGCCCTAAATATTTGTACCGTTGATCAATTAAAGAATATCACTGTTCAACAAATTACATCTGTACATGGATTTGAAGAAAAAACTGCTATTAAAATTGTCCAGGGTATATCTGATTTTATAAATTTTTATGAAAAAATTAAAAATCATGTTATTATTAAAACGGTAGTACAAACTGGTAATAAACTTCAGGGTGAAAAAATTGTCTTTACAGGATTTAGAAATGCTGAATTGCAAGAACAAGCTGAAGCAAATGGTGGTGAAATGCTGAGTAGTGTAAGTAGTAAGACAACAATACTTGTTGCTAAAGATCCTAATAGTT
>WAPZ01000551.1 GCA_015520535.1 Candidatus Heimdallarchaeota archaeon | reverse complement strand
ATTTTTGTGTGATTGCAGCATTGTTGGTAAGCGGAATAATGATATTTGCTTGTGAAAAGTAGGAGTGAAATAAATTTAGCAGATTTTTTGCGGTAAGAGTAGTATTTAAAGAGAGATAAAGGGAATCGTGTGGCGTTATGTTTCCAAAATATAAATTTAAAGGAAAGGTCCAGATGACACTCCTAAAAATGGTATCTTCTATCGTGGTAAAGTTTATGGTTCGAAAAGTTGGGAGAATTGGAATGAAAGAATATGGAGAATCGTGAGACAAGACCCTTTTTTCGTAAGAAAGCAT
The DNA here is from genome assembly GCA_015520535.1 of Candidatus Heimdallarchaeota archaeon. Classification (GTDB taxonomy): domain Archaea; phylum Asgardarchaeota; class Heimdallarchaeia; order Hodarchaeales; family S146-22; genus S146-22. The sequence continues at coordinate 4,057 of WAPZ01000551.1, read as the reverse complement.
GGGGATGGTCATAAGGTTGAACGCCATTTTTTTAAGTGTTGTGATACCAGTAGGTGGATAGATGCCATACCGTACAAATTCAAAACCAATAATGAGGTCAGTTTTTGTATTTAGGTTAAAGTCAACTAAAGGTATCGTGTATTCGTTCCATTCAGTGAAATCTGTAATCTTTTCTGTGCCACGCTTGCTTGAAATGGTATATTGATGAAAAATATTTCGTTTCTCGTTGTTTAATTGGATAAAATAAACTATGACTGCATTAAAGATCCGAGATTCTTCATTTAATGTCGTGTCTTGCTCATAACGAAGAGTTATGGAAAAAAATGGTAAATGATCGTCAAATGTTACAGACGGCACGCTAAAATTGAGTTCCCAATATAAAGACGTGGATAAATTAAAATTCGTGTCGTATTTTTTTTCTACAATTGGAACAATCAGAGGTTCTGCATCCTTATTTATTATATTATTATTTGAATTATTACTCTTACTCTTCTGAAAACGGGATTTTTCGGTGATTTGAGTTGTTTTATTGTAATAAGCAGCACGACTCATCACAGTTGGCATTAATATGGTCAAACTTAGCAACATGATAAATATTGTGGCTTTATTCTTAAAGTGCTTAATTTTACTCCTGTTAAAAATTGTGTGTGTGATTTTGTTTCTTTTTAGTGACATTGTCCACCCCTATTCTTATCTTGTACTTGATTAAATTGTAGCTTTTTTATTTCTAATATGCTGAGGAACTGCGGTAATAGTCTTCGTTTTCTTCCCAGCTTTCTTGTTCCATAAATCAAAATTATTTTTCATTTTTGCTTGAACATACAGAAAATATGCTGCATACCAGCTGCACATCCATCCAACTATTATCATTATTATCATTATAATTTCGGCAATTGCCGTTTGACTGCTTTTTACGCCTAAATAAACGGCTATAAGTAGGTAAAACATTATTTTTATGCCATGAAATACGCCATGATACCAGATTCGTGGTATATGTATGGTAAGGAGTAAGCCACCAAGAAGGAGAAAAAGAAAACTAAGTATCATTACAAGCGGTAGAGAGATAAAAATCTGCAGACACATTAAACTGAAAGCATACAAGCTAAATATGATTAAAAGTGTCGTTTTTTCGCTCGTTTCGGTTGCTAGCGTCTTGATGGCACTTTTGCGATCGACAATGAGGTCACGAATGTCACCGGCTATGTTTGTGGCTACATCAATTAGTCCAACTATGAAGGAAAGGAAAAAAACAAATTGATTTAAGGGAACAAAAACACTGACAAAAAGTAAAAAAGTGCTGAATCCAGCAGCCATTCGACAAATGTACATTAAGATTACCTTATTTTTATGTTTTAAAATGGCATATGATAACGACGTAAGTAGTAAAGCCATGTAAGCACCGAGCGTTAAATAAAGAGATTCAGCCATAAGAATCATGACTATTAAAAAATGAATAATCCACGCGTTAAGGAGAACTCTGAACATCTCTTTGTTTTCCTTTCTAGAGGTGTTATTCTGTTTTTTTTGGTGGTGTTGCTCTTTGGCTGTCCATGTTGAAAACACACCTATATTACGGCCAACTTTGAGGTCTTTTTTTCGATGAACATAATCATTTAGAAGGGTATGTGCGGGAACCATCAAAAAAATGATAACGATTGTCAAAAGAATGTGGAATTCGTTTTCCGCAAAAAAACTTTGGAAACGTGAAGGTGTATGCATTAGACGGCTAGCAACTGCAAAACTAAGAAATAAAAGAGTAAATAAATATATGATTTGGTGTGGTCGGATTTCTTCGAGTAATAACCAAAATTTGCTTGTGGTCTGTGGAAGATTGGTAAAGTCGTCTGAATTTTTTTGTGAAAAAACGGTTGGTGGTAATTTTATTGATGATGATTTTTGAGCAAAATCTGTTAGTTGCGATGGAAATGAATAATGGGGGACTAAACAATACCTATTTTCACTTTTTTCTTTATCAGCAGAATACACGCGTTTGTCGCACTCCTTTCTTTCACTCAATCATAGACACAGATTTATTAGATTTTTCTTAGTTGGGTATGATACATACTAATTACCGATAACAAGGCGCTCATGTTGACGGCTTTAGGGTTGTAATTGACTTTACAAATCCACATTTCTCCGAAGGGATCAATAGAGAGGTTTTTTTCTATATAAGCCATACCATGTTGAATCACATCAAACGGAACGTCTTTTGGATACAAGTCTCGGTAATACAGCAGAGATAATAGTGCATACACAGTTTCATCAAATTTTGTAGTATTGGTATAATGGTTTGGTGTTTCAGTTTTATCTTTCATATAAGCAGTAAAGGAGCCATCATCATTTTGACATCTGATGATACCGTCAATTGTTTTTTGCAAAAGGTCACGATTGTAATGCCGGAAGGCTAATACAGCGCGTGACGTGGGATAAAATGGAGATAAATGCCATTTATCAAACCACATGCCATTTGGATTTTGTTGTCGGAAAATATAATCTATTATGGTGTCAATGACCTCAAAGTGTAATAAAGGATGGCAGGTTCCGTGTCTTTCCCTCATACGTAGCAGTGCATTGACTACGTTAAGATTTGTAGTGATCGACGGGTGGCGTTCTACAGAAAAGGTCACAAAATATCCAAGATCTTCTCTCCAGTAACGTTCCAATGTCTTGAATGAAAAGCTTATTTCAGAATAAAGGTTAAGAAGGAGCGCATCTTGCAAAGCCATAGCAATAGCATCCGCATCGGGAATGAAAAACGGTGAAATTCCAATACCCTTGAGTGGATGCCAATAAGGACGAATATAATGTCGAAACCACGTAGCTAAATTAGAAAATATCGGGACGTGCGTTTCGACCAAATGATTAATCTGCCACAGTTTTTCAAAGATAAAGAGTGGATAGAAATTAGGTACCGTACCGTGATATTTGATACTTAGAAATTTAATAAAAGCCTTACTTTCTGGAAGCACTATATTATGAGTCATGAGGTAGGCTACTGGAGTGGAACTGGAAGCTAATGAACCTTGCTTATCTACAAACTTTCGTGCAATTTCTTTTAAATCAAATAACGGTGTAGGACCTAAAAACTCTAGACTGTAATGTAATGGAGATAAACGTTTAATCAGCAATTCTTCTAAAAAGGGTGAAATTAATTCCATTTTTCGGTTATAGAGTGCTTCTAATCTTTGTTTGTTCGGAAAAGTAATGGATAAATCCATGTTTTCTGCCTCTATGAGTAACGTGGGAACTAACAACTCATAACCAACAGGTTCTTCTGGTGGTTGGGGATAGTTTTGTAAGTGATGTTCTAGAAACTCGAGGGCCTGCTCTATGACTGCATCTATATGAAACGTCGAATAGTGATGAAATTTTACAATGCGTTGATACTGGGCTAAAGCTATAACAACATTCAGTGTCGACAAAAGTCGGTCATAATAATAAGGTGTTTCACAGCCAAAACTACCATCTGCATGTTGGTTCGTTAATAAATAAGTGAGTGCTCTCCGTTTAGATGGAAGTGCTTGTGGAATACGCGCTATCCACGCAGTATCATAAATTGAAGGACTGATTAAATTAGTTTCCGTTACAATCGGGAGATTTCTAAAAAAATAATCCAATAAGCTAAATTTAAATTCATCAACCGTAGAAGATTGAGTTACAAACTGAGTTACCCGCCCTTTCATATTCATTGACTTTTCACACCTGGTGGTCAAACCGTGCACATTCGCCACAATCCGTTTAATATCTTTTCAGTCTTTATAAAGCTTTAAAAGCGTGCTTACATTTAGTCCACTATGCCTCTGTAACACGGTCAGAGAAACGGATTTTTCCGTCCAATGTTGCATTTAGTCCACTATGTGATAAGAGACTATTCATACATACGTATTTATTTCTATTTATCGACGCGAGTTTGGGGAACGATAAGAGGATAATTTTTCATTGAAATTCCTTAATGATAGTGTTGCATAAAATTAAAACCAATATGAATTAAATTTGCTTTATAGAGATTTCTAAGAACTTGAAATTGCGTCTAACATCTTTTAAAAGATTTTTTAAT
>WAPZ01000550.1 GCA_015520535.1 Candidatus Heimdallarchaeota archaeon | reverse complement strand
CATTATAGGCAAACCAACGACCACAAGAATGAGCAGGAGAAACCATGTCATTTTATAATTTCAACCCATTTGGTCGTACGGACATCAAGTGTCTGGTGGGTGCCAATCTAAAAGTATTAGAAGAAGTAACGGAAGGCTGGTATGTCGATTATAAAGAGGAAATCATTAAACTTAAAACTCTTTCAAAGCATCTTTCATCCTTTGCTAATCAATACGGGGGTTGGTTATTTATAGGAATAAAAGAATCTAGCGATAGGAAAGCAGAAGATTTTATTGGCATTCTGGAAGCAGATGTAGAGCCCGCCTTGCTAAGAATAAGAGAGGCATCAACGGCACATGTTAATCCAACGGTTTACTATGAGGAAAAGGTTATTCATGGCCCTGTAGAAGATATTTCATTGGATGAAGGGAAGGCCATAATAATTATTTACGTGCCAGAAGGGGCTGACTCTCCATACATCCATAGTACAGGACGAATTTACAGAAGGTTAGCTGATCAATCTCACCCCGTTCAGGAGACCGACAGACATATTCTCGATAGGTTATGGGAGAAAGGAAAGAATCGACGACTGAAAACTAAGCAATTCATTAATGAGAGAATTGTTTGTTCTGGTCCAGTGGTTCATGTGTGCCTCATGGCTAACCCGCTATTCGACAAAACGTTCGCTTTACTTGGGTATGACGAGTTTAGGAAAGTTTTTACTGGTCTGGGTGAGGGATATGGTATATCCATGCCAATGGATGTCATACATTCTGTAGCCAATGGATATGTCGCAAAACAAACGGTGAATAACGATAAGTTAGGCGTTCTCCTAACTGTTCGGTGGTTTCATGATGGAAATGTAAAATTAACCATTCCCCTAAACAACTTAACCCCCGGCAGTACTAGCATAAGTGGTGCTGAGCACGCCTTTAGTAAAGAATTTTTGGTTGAGCTCAGCAAGCAAAGACTCATAAAAGCAAAAATATGTGATTTTACTTACCTATTTCAGGTGTTAACTGCATTATATAACCAAGTTTCTGAATTATTCCGCATAATAGGAATCAGCGAAACTATAAAGGCAGCGATTGCACTGGAAAATGCAAAAAATATGGTTCCCTTTATTGATGATGCGACATACTTAGAACAAATTCGGTGCATCGGGGCATCAACAGTTGAAAACGAATTAGTTACCGTCCCGTACGATTTGGATAGTGTTGATCTTATATCGCTAGAAAAACGTAGCCCGGAGGAAGGTGAATCTGGAGCTGAGAGGGTAGTGCGGAATTTTATTGAGGTACTTCCTGTTATTGCTCCGCTATTAAATGCGATTGGGGTATCTAACTCTGGGAAGGAGATAGCAACCTTCCGAGGTTTATTCACTCCAGGTGTGCGTACTAATATTAATGCTGATTCATAGAGGTGCCATTAAAATCGCAGAAAATGATTGGAATCAAGATAATTACAGACCTAATAATTAATAGAACAAATAGGGGGCGCTACCCTTTTAAAAGGGTAGCATTCCTGTATTTAAAAATAGAGATCGTCTTATTCGAAGTATTATGTGTCAAAAACCATCAATGAAAAATAGAGACTATATTTTTCAATCTATGCATTGAAGTAAAGGCGTAACAATGGCTAAAGTAATCGAAGAACAATTAAAACAATGCAAAAAGTGCGAAAAAACAACTAAGCACTATAGAAATAATTCACAATCTAGTGGTTTTATGCTGTTGATTCACCTGGTTCTAACAGTAGTTACGGTAGGCATTTGGTTGATCCTAGTTATTGTATGGAAGTTATTAAATACAAAAATTGGTGGATGGAGATGCAGTGAGTGCTCTAGCTAAAATAAAAAATAGAAGCTGAAGGAATATAAGTTAACTAATAGAGGGCGCTATCTTTTAAAAGGGTAGCGTGCCCTTATTTCAAGTAGTGTAGTCAATCAAACTATTAGATGCAATCAGGTATACCAATGAAGATCAATGTTGAAATAACAAAGAAAGACCTATTCTGGATGAATAGTTATATGTTTCTTACAACATCTGGAACATATAAGATTCCGATTTATGCTTGGCTTACTATGACTGGCATGTATTTTTATAACGTTGGTTTGAATATTGAAATAATGCAAGCTGTTTATAAGTTATCTGTATTTTTTGGCTGGTCATTAACTATATTTTTTGTCTTTTATATTTTTTCTACAATTACTATATTAAGTGGCTCTGCTGATAATTACGGAGTTCTTGGAAAGCATATTTACGAAACAAAGGAAAATGGTTTCATAGAGACTACTGACGTCAATGAAACATTTATAAACTGGGGTGGTATTTACAGGTTAATCAAAAATAATAATTACATTTATATTAAAATAGCTCCTTTATTGGCTCACATTATTCCAAGAAAATGCTTTTCTAAAGATAGTGAATTTGAGAAATTCTATTCAATTTTGAAAGCTGGGCATGAAAGCGGAACCAACAAAAAAATTCAAATTGAGGAGAAATAAGGGGGCTGCCACAAACTGCGCTCCGGCACCCACTTACTTCCACGTTAGGAGCTAAAAGAATACCTTGCTTAGTTCACAAATATTTAAAAAAGATGATGAGTATTTCGAGGATCTTGGTGCGAACGTGTGGCTTATGGATAATCATAAGTGGGCATTGTACGTATGGGAAATTAATCGTCAAAAGAGTGGTTTTTATACACTAGTGCATGTTGACTATCATTGGGATTCTATATATGACTTTTGGGAAATTACAGGAAAAGAGAAAGAGCTAAAGGAAGCCTCGATTGACGACGTGAAATTATTAATCACGAATGAAGATTTGATTCAATATGATTCATTTATAGGTCCAGCAATTGCTCGTGGCCTAATTGATGATATTCATTTCCTATGTTATCAAGATGGCGATGATGAGGGATTCACAGAAGATGTATTGTTGGCATTTAATGCCAAACAAACCATTCATAATAATGCCGAAAGTTTGAAAAACATCGAGGTAAAACAACCATTGTTATTTGATTTCTGTCTTGATGTTTTTAACCGTTCTGATTATGACTATCAGTCGGACTTGTGTGGGACGATGATGAAATTGAGGCATTGTTGCTCGACTGTAAATCTCTAGTAGAGCATGCGGATGTGGTGACGGTTTCTATGTCATATAGTTACTCAGGAACGGAAGAAGATACAAAAAAATTGACAGAAAGAGTTGTTCCGATGTTCTTGGAGTGGCGAAATCATTCCTAACAATGCGTTCGTCGGATACAAATTATGCTGTGATCCTGCGCCACTTTCTTGGACAATTTTGTGGAACAGTGAAGGTCTTCTTATGAGAAAGCATCAAATATTAATCAATAATTCCAAATGGCTGCTGATGTTGCAATGGAGACAGCCGGGCAGGGGGCATGAATGACTCCTTCTGCAGAAAGCAGTCAAATTGGCACAACAGAAGATCATTGGAATAAAACACATTTTAGGAATTAGAACCGTATAAAGAATACGATGATGCACATATGAAGATAGTTGCAAACTTCCAGAGAATACGTGAAGCCGACCTGCTAGAGTGAGCAATCCATGAAAATCACCGAACCACAAGCTACATCACGATACGTATTGTTCGATCTGAGCTTCAGGCCATTTTTCTTATTGGGCAGCATGTTCGCGATTATTTCTGTTGTCCTATGGATACAGTTCTACCAATACAATCTAACCATATTGCCCGACGCCAGACTTACCGGTGTTCATTGGCATGCCCATGAAATGATCTATGGTTATAGCATAGCCGTTATCACTGGTTTTCTGTTAACTGCTGTTAAAAACTGGACAGGCATTCAAACCATTCATGGTTTTCCTTTATTGATACTTGCTGCGATATGGGGGATAGCGAGGGTGATGCCCTACCTGCCATTTAATAATGCCCTGCTGGTTATGGCGGTTCTCGATCTGCTTTTTAATCTGCTGGTTTGTATACTGGTGTTGTTACCCATAGCCAGGGTAAAACAATGGAAGCAGATGGGTATCTGGTCAATGCTGGGTCTTCTTTTTGCCGGGAATGTTTTGTTTTATCTTGGGCTGTTCAATCTTTTGGATAACGGTATTCGCATGGGGCTCTATACCGGCCTGTACATCACTATTTCACTGATCATGCTGATGGGGCACAGGGTGATTCCATTCTTTATTGAAAAGGGCGTTGGTCATCCTGTCAAACTTCGGGATCATTTATGGATTAATTTCGTGAGCATTG